>VFKY01000299.1 GCA_009885275.1 Verrucomicrobiota bacterium
GAAAGCTTAATATTCGCAAGACATTGCAAGTCAAGATTACCGATTACCTGAACAGTCCACGAAATTTCGTTTCATGCGAAATACTAACAGCCTACAGCCTAAACAACCTGAGCAGTTACGAGTTGAGGGCTGTTATTATTACCACTCTGTGCCCGCCAGGACCCTTTCCTCGGCGTTCTTGAGGGTATTGAGGTCAAAGGGCTTGGCGCTCTTGATAGGGAGAAGTTTTCCGTTCACGTCTAGCGTAAGAGAGTCTTGCAGGTCGGAAGCTTCGAGCCAATAGCGGAGTTGTGCTTCTTGGGTGGACTTAGCTGCGACTTCGGGTTGTTGTTCAAAAGGCAGGAAGAAACTTGGCACCTCGCGGCCCTTGGCGGTTAGGAGTCGGACTTTAGGCGCTTGCATCGGTAGCTTGTCGGCCAGTTCATTGTGCACGCGGACCGTGAGATCGAGCCGAGCATTTTGATAATCTCGTTTAAGCGAGGCATGGCGTAGTTGCAGGGGTTCCTCCGTGTTCTTGACGGTTGGGTTGGGGCTGTTCGTGGGAGTAATATCGTCTTCACCGCTGGGGCGCGAGGTGAAAACATAGATCATACCGCCAACAACCAGTAGGAGGAGGACCCAGAGTTCGATGCGTTTGAGGAAATTCATCGTCCGACTGTGGCATGAAGCGGCGGCTTGAAAACCATAAACACACATAGGATACCCCTTGGTCGTATCGGGGATGGGATTCTCGTTTGCCAATTCACTATTCCTGCCTAGAATTTGCCCCCCTTCGCCGCTTTTGCCTGCGATATTTCTGTCACCGTTATTCCTTTTACTATGAACATCACTGTCGAAACCCAACCCAATTGTCGCGCCGTCTTCCGCATTGAAATTCCATCCGCAGATGTGATCCGCGAACGTGAAGGTGTTACCAATGGCTACGCCCGTCAGGCCAAGCTTCCAGGCTTCCGTCCGGGTAAAGCTCCCCGCACGGTAGTGGCTAAGAAGTATGAATCTGAAATCCGCTCTGAACTGGAAAACGCCCTTGTGCGTCGCGGTTATCAGGAAGCGACCAAGCGTGACGAAGTGGAAATCCTTAGTGTGATCGGCGTGAGTGAGCAGTCCTTGCATCCTGATGAAAGCTTCAGTTTCACCATGCAGGTCAGTACTACTCCCAAGTTTGAATTGCCCGAATATAAAGGGATCGCGATCAAATTACCCCGCGTGGAGGTCACCGATGCCGACGTTGATCATGACCTTCTTCATCTTAGTGAGCGCTATCAAACCTATGTTGATGTTGAGCGTGAAGCCATGCTCGGCGATTTCGTGGTGATTCATGCCACGGGTTCCGTGAACGGTCAGTTGGTGGAAGAAGCGCATCCGGATGCTCCTGCTTTCCTCAAAAAGATCGAGGGTAACTGGTTTCAGCTTTTGGCGGAAGAGAACTTCCTTCCAGGATTTTATGCCGCATTGGTCGGGATCAAGAAAGATGATCCTCGTCATGTCTCTGTGACACTTGCTGAAGACTTCGTCTTTGAAGCACTGCGTAATGCCACCATTGATTTCAAAGTGCAATGCGATGCGGTAAAGGCCAGCGTTTTACCGGAGATGAACGATGAGTTTGCTAAAAAAATTAATCCCGAGTGGGACATGGAAAAGCTTCGTCAGGAAGTGCGAGGGTCTATCCAACAGCGCCGTGAGCAGTCCCGTGAGAATGACAAAACCAATCAAGTGATTGAGCATCTAGCGCAAAAGCTTGAGTTTGAACTTCCTTTGGAAGTCGTGAATCAAGAAGCGCAGCGCCGTACCAATGACATTGCTATGAATGCGATGCGTCAGGGAATGGATCAGTCCGCGATCATGGAAGCGCAGGAGCAGATCGTCGGCGCCGCCACCCAGCAAGCTCGTCAGAATGTGAAGGTCAGCTTTATCCTCGGTGAAGTCGCGAAGAAGGAAAAACTTACCGTGAAGGAAGAACAACTCCGTATGGCTCTCGCTCAGGTCGCCATGCGCCAGAAAATCAGTCCGAAGAAGTTGCTTGCCGATGCCAAGAAGAACAATCTTATCGAGCGTCTCCGTGAAGATCTTCTTCTGGAGAACGCCATTCAATTCCTCAAGGACAATGCTGCCATCGAAGAGATCGAGCCGACAAAAGAAGACTGTGGGCACGATCACGGTCATTGATTTGATTCATGGAAGGAAAATCTAGGAAAGGCGGAGCGGTGCTCCGCCTTTTTTATTGCCAGCGTCTCTCGAGGCTGATGGCAAACGTATGCATTCTTGTCAGTCCGCATCATTGCACGACGTTGCATTGACAAATCGTATCCCCACTCTTTCATAGCCCCATGTCTCATCCCTCTGATTTCCCTACCTGCATCACCCGTCAGTCGCCCTCCAACTATATTGTTCCCATGGTTATTGAGACCGAGGGGCGTTCTGAGCGTGCTTACGACATCTATTCCCGTTTGCTCAAGGATCGCATCATCTTCATCGGCACGCCGATTGATGATCAGGTGGCGGCCGTGGTCATCGCCCAGTTGCTTTTCCTCCAGATGCAGGATCCGAAAAAAGACATCAATATCTATATCAATTCCCCCGGTGGTTCTGTTACGGCTGGCCTTGCTATTTACGACACCATGCAGTTCGTCACTTGTGATGTGAATACCTACTGCATGGGCATTGCTGCCAGCATGGGCGCGGTTCTACTTACCGCAGGAACCAAAGGAAAGCGCTACGCGTTGCCTAACTCGCACATCATGATTCACCAAGTCAGCGGTGGCGCTCAAGGCACCGCCAGCGATGTGGAGCGCACCGTGGAGTTCATGTATAATCTCAAGCGTAAGCTCAACAAGATACTGTCTCATCACACGGGCAAAACAGTGGAGCAAATCGAGAAAGACTCCGATCGCGACAATTACATGACCGGTGCCGATGCGGCTGCTTATGGTCTCGTGGACAAGGTGCTCGACAATAAGAAAGACTTTACGCCAATCGTTGAAGAAGTGAAGGCGTCAGAGTAATGCGGCTTGTGGAGTGCTTCTGAGTTTAACCACTGATGAGCACTAATTTTCACTAATGGAAAACAAAGCTTCAGTAAAAGCACTGCAGCCTGTCATCATTAGTGTTCATCAGTGAATATTAGTGGTTAAGAACTTCAGGAAACTGAGATGGCGCGCAGCACCTGCTCGACGGTCATGCCTTCCAGATTCACAAACGCTGCGTCCGCCTCATGCAGGCTTTCCAGCGGATGGGTCGTGGCCACCGCGACGACCTTCATGCCGGCGCGTTTTCCGGCTTCGATGCCAACATGGGCATCTTCAAAGACAATGCATTGGGCGGGAGTGCGGTTGATTTTCTCCGCTGCTTTCAAGAAGACTTGGGGATCGGGCTTGCCCATGGTGACATCTTCTGCACTGACGATCGATTGGAAAAACTCTCCGAGTCCGGTCATGGCCATGATGGTCTCAATATTCAATCGTGGTGTCGATGAACCCACTACGGTGGGAATGCCGAGGGCTTTCAATTCCTTTAGCAGGGTCTCCACACCCGGCAGGGGCGAAATGCCGTCGCGGCGGAGGATGCCGCGATAAAGCACTTCCTTGCGATTGCCGAGATCGGCGATGGCTTGTAGGTCATCGGCTTTTACGAAGTCGAAACACATGGGAATGATCTGCTGATTGCGCATCCCGAAGGTGGCCTTAAAAAAGCCTTCGGGCATGGGTCTTCTTAATTCTTTAAAAAGCAGATTCCAACTTTCTTCATGCTGAGCATGAGAGTCGATAATGACGCCGTCCCAGTCGAAAATGAAACCCAGTTCTGATGACGTGTTTGGTGATTGAGTCATACCGTTTAGCTGACTTTAGAGCGTTGTCGCCGGGATGCCAGCAGTCCATGTTTTGGTGCAAAGACGAAAGATGCGACGAAGAGCAGGGCTTGAGCCAGTACGATGCAAGAACCGGTGGCACCATTGATGAAAAAGCTCACATAAACACCGATAAAACAAGACAGTACTGACGAAGCGACCGCGATGAGCAACATGCGGTCAAAGCGATCCGTTAGCAGGTGTGCGATGCAGCCGGGAGTCACCAGCATGGCTACCACGAGTAAAATACCTACGGCCTGAAGCGATGCGACGATGGTTCCCGCGAGCAGGGAGAGTAGCACGTAATAGAGCGCAGTGGTGTTGAGTCCGATGGCGCGGGCATGCGTGGCATCAAAACAGTAGAGCAACAGATCTTTGCGGAGAATTAGAATGACGATTAGAGTGATCACCGCAGCGATGATGGTCTGAATCATGTCGTCACGCTCAATGCCGAGGATGTTTCCGAAGAGGATGTGGTTGAGGTGTGATTCGGTTTTCACCTTGGTAAACATGACCAGACCCAGCGCGAAGAGTCCGGTGAAGATGACGCCCATTACAGTATCCTCCTTGATGCGACTGTTGGCCTTGACCCAACCGGTTGCCACGGCGCAGAACAGCCCGGAAGCAAAGGCGCCCACCGCGAGAGGTATTCCCAGCATGTAAGCGCCGACGATGCCGGGAAGCACGGCATGAGAGATGGCGTCACCCATGAGCGACCAGCCTTTGAGCACGAGATAGCACGAGAGAACGGCGCACACAGTTCCCACAAGTGCGCCGACAAATAGCGCCTCATTCATGAAGCTGTATTGAAAGGGTTCGAGCAGGTTCATGCGTGTGATTCAGCTGCAGCGCGTCGATGGGCCCGCGCCGCGAGCAATCCGTGCTTGGGTGCAAAAACAAGGGTGAAGAGGAAGAGCAGGGTTTGCAAAACGACGATACAACCGCCAGTGGACCCGTTTAGAAAATAGCTGGCATACGAACCGATCAGACCACACAACGTTCCCATCGCCGTGGCAATACCAATCATTTTTCCGAAGCGATCGGTGAGTAGGTATGCCGTCGCCCCCGGTGTCACGAGCATGGCCACCACGAGACAGGCGCCAACGGTTTGCAAGGCAGCCACTGCTGTCGCAGATAGCAGAGCCAGCAGGAGAAAATGCAGGAAGCCGGTGTTCAAACCGAGACTGCGGGCATGATTGGAATCGAAGCAGTAGAGAAGCAGATCACGCCATTTGAAAAGGAGAATGATGATCGCTAGTCCGGAGATGATCAGCACTTGCAGGATGTCCGCATCCGAGATGCCGAGGATGTTACCAAAGATGATCGTGCGTAGATTGATGCTGCTTGGGTAAAGAGAAATCAGAAGAAGCCCCAGCGCGAACCATGAGGTGAAGACGACACCGATGACGGCGTCTTCTCGTAAGCGGGAGTTGTTTTTCATCCACCCCATACCCAGCGCTGCAAGAATGCCGGCGATGAATGCACCCAGCGAAAAGGGTAGCCCTAGTATGGAAGCCAGAGCCACGCCCGGAACGACAGCATGAGACAAGGCATCGCCCATAAGCGACCAGCCCTTTAACGTGATGAAACACGAGAGGAAGGCGCAGACTCCGCCGATCAATCCACTCACGAGAATAGCTTTCACCATGTAGTCATAATGAAAAGGCGTGATCCAACCGGAGGAGAGGATGGTGGATAGAGGATGGAGGATGGAGGATAGTGAGTGAATAGAAGATAGAGGATGGAGAATAGGCGAAAGGATTAGCGGCAAAAGGCGGAGGATTTTTCGATCATGCGCTGAAGCTTGCCCCCGATCTGTTGGTAGAGTGAATCAAGCGTAGCATGCTGTTCGATGGTCAGGTAACGACAGTCGAAGGCTTGGTCGAACCAGCTTTGGGTTTCCATCGCCTCGCCCTGCGCTTCGTTTAGCTTGTTGATAAAAGCAGCTTCATAACGGCGGCGCGCCCAAGCTTCAGCAATCATGGCGGCAATAGCACGGGAGGAGCGACGCACTTGATCGGTGAGTGAAAACCGCTCGTCGCGAGGAAAAGTTTGAGTTTGTAGGAACACTTTTCCGGCTCCTTCGCGAGTCATTTTATAGACATCAAGATCGCGAAAGGACCGAATCGTTTTATCTCGTGGTTCAGCTTTGTGAATGGAATCCATCTTCTACTTTCAATTCTCTATTTTCTACGCCCTATCTTCCCTTCCCATCTGCTTCTCCCGTTCCTTGACCAGTGCTTCTCGACCCTGCCGATCCGTGTATTCCAAGTGTCCGTCTTTGCCGAAGACCAGAGGGCGCTCATCATCGGTGAGGAGTTTGACGGTGCGACCATCGTGATCTTGAATCGTGGATTGCTCGAACTTGAACTGTCGCAATACGCCTCCAAAGGCTCGGGCGAGATTGTCTTCCGTGAAGACTTCTTCAGTGGGTCCGTAGGCGAGCACTGTGCGGTTCACCAGTACTACCTGATCACAAAACTCGGGGACGCTGCCAAGGTTGTGGGTGGAGACGAGAATGATGTGCCCTTCACGACGGAGGTCGCGGAGCAAATCAATGATGGAGGTTTCGGTTTGCACATCGACACCGGTAAACGGTTCATCTAGGAGCATGATGTGTCCTCGTTGAGCCAAGGCTCGGGCGAGAAACACGCGCTTCTTTTGACCTCCGGAAAGTTCCCCGATTTGTCGGTCTTTGAACTCGGTCATGCCGACTCGTTCCAAGCATTCCAGCACGATACGTTTGTCCTCTGCACGAGGAATGCGCATGAAGTTCATCATGCCATAGCGTCCCATCATCACGACGTCCCACACATTCACGGGGAACGTCCAGTCCACATCCTCGCTTTGGGGAACATAGGCCAAGAGGTTGCGTTTTTGGGCAGTCTTTACCGTGTCTCCTGAGATGAGCACGCTGCCGCGCACGGGTTTGATAAATCCCATGATGGCCTTGAAGAGTGTACTTTTGCCGCTGCCATTCATGCCCACCAGCGCAC
>VFKY01000041.1 GCA_009885275.1 Verrucomicrobiota bacterium
AATCCTGCTTTCGTGCGATGCGAGCAAATTCTAGCGCGCTCTCTACCATGCCGAGTGGCGTGTCACCATAACGGTTCATGATTCTATCACTTAGAGAACCATGATTAGTGCCAATGCGCATGGCGCGAGTCTTCTCTTTGCACAACTGCACGAGCGGAGTAAATTCTTCTTCAATACGTTCCAGCTCTTCAGTATATTGAGTATCCGTGTATTCACGGACAGCAAATTTCTTTTTGTCCACGAAGTTGCCTGGATTAACTCGCACTTTTTCCACCCATTTTGCGGCTTCGAGTGCAGCATCCGGTTTAAAATGAATGTCTGCGACTAGGGGGACATCACAGCCTGCTTTCAATAATCCTGCTTTGATGTGTTCAAGGTTCTCTGCAATGACTCGCGTCTGGGCGGTGATGCGCACGATCTCACAACCCGCTGCTACAAGCTCCAGTGTCTCCTTGATACAGGCCGCAGCATCGCGAGTGTCAGAAGTTAGCATCGACTGCACTCGCACTGGATTGGTACCCCCGATAACGACCTTGCCGACTTTTACTTCGCGCGTAGAACGACGCTGGTAGCCATAAAGATCAGAACAATATCTCAAAGGGTTCATCACAGACTTGCGATCGATTTACTTAGAAGCTGGAACTGTTTTGGTTCTTTCCGTAACGGGAAGAAATTTTATTTGCTGACTGATATCATCCTTTTTCTTGGGGCCACCGAACCAGTCACCAGCGTCCTTCATGGTAACAAACGCCATGAAGCTTAGCAACATAAGCACACAAGCTGTCTGCACAATTTCGAGCAGACGAAGATTGATGGGGCGACGGCGAATCCATTCTATAATGGCCATGGTAATGTGTCCCCCATCAAGCACGGGAAATGGGAGCATGTTCATCACGGCAAGATTCACGTTAAGCACCACACTGAACCAGAGAATGAGATTCCAACCGTAGCTGCTTTCAAACAAAGTATAATAAACCCGAAAAATTCCAATAGGGCCACTGAGATGGCTTGCACTAACTTCTGACTTTCGAGAAAATATGGCTCCAATGGTTTCACTCATTGTTTTTAGCGCGTCTCGAATTTGAACCATCGGCGTTGGATACGCAAGTTTGCGCTGCCCCTCCAAATCCCAAACCACACCGACCAAAGCTTTGGGCGCCCAATCCTCAGCACTTGGCCTCTGGTCAGGAAGGCGTGGAGTAAGCGAAATCGGTATCGCCTGGCCTTTACGAGAGACAACCACGTCCAATGCTTTATTGGGATTCTTTTCGATATACTCACCCAATTGATAGGTGCTCATGAGTGCATTGCCATCCACGGATAAGATCAAATCGTTCGCCTGAACTCCCGCTTCTGCAGCAGGGCTGTGGGGTTGCACCTTTGCCACCATGGGAGTTTCTTTCCCAAGGATGCCAACATTCCGTAGTTGGGGACGACGGAAAAGTCCTTTCCACCATGAAGTCGGTTCGACCTCTGGTTTTTCTGCCTTTACTAAAAGTGTCATTTCACCACTGCTGGGGCGTTTAATAACAAAGGGAATGGGGTCACTCTCGCTGGAAATTACAAGCCACTGAACGCTGTCCACAATACCGCCAAAACGTTTCACTGGCCGCCCATCAATACTGATAATTTCATCGTCTAATTGTAAACCTGCTTTGAATGCAGGACTGTCTTCAAAGACATAACCAATCGTGCGCGTAACACTGCCTTCCTGCTCCGGCTTGCCGACCTGCCAGACGACTACGGCGAAGAAACAAGCCAGAAGAAAACTAAATAGCGGGCCAGCAAAGGCAACGATGATTTTATCAAGCGGAGTTATCGGTGGCAGAAATTCCCTGTCTTCTCCACCCCCTTCGATAGCATCCATCGGAGCCATCTGTGGTAATGCAACAAACCCACCTGCTGGAATCCAACCCAATCCGTATTGTACACCGTTATGGGTTTTTTTCCAGATAGCATTGCCAAACCAGATTTGGAATTTTTCGACTTTCAGTCCACGCCAACGCGCTGCTACGAAATGTCCCCACTCATGAACTACAATCATAAGGTTGAATACCATGATCACGAGAAAGAAAACACCTATGTAACGAAGAGAGTCGATGAGAAATTCCATAAAGATAAAGAGTCTAACATTAGGCACACCGTGGTGCAATCAAGGCTTATCCGACCTTTTTGGCACGAAGTAGCTCAATTATTGTATCTAGACATGCTTTTGGAATAGTGTTGAGCGTCTCCAGATGCAAATAGTTATACGCTACTCTTTTCTTTTTTGCCCTTTGCTGATTCTGTAAAACTCCTTTTTTGTCCGTTCTTTGTATGCCTTGCCAACATTGATTTGCCGCATACATATCACGCTTAAAATCACTCTACTTCTACAGGCTTGATTATTCTGCGCTTTCTGATAGTTAAGATGCGCGGATAAAAATAGCCCTTGATCCCATTGAAGCCCCTCCTTATCAAGTTTTCATGCCAAAACTGCGGCACCAAGCTGAGTGTGCCGGCTAGTATGGCAGGCCTGTCGGATTCGTGCCCCAAATGTGATGCCCCCATTACAGCGCCCACTCTTCCACCTGAAGAATACGTTGTAGAAACCCCGGCGACAATTGAGCAATCGGTTGCAGCTACTGAGGCTCCCATACCGAATCCCATTTCATTGCTTCCCCCGAAGAGTATTATCCAGTCATCCGGGCCGCCGATTACGCCAAGAAAAAAAATTCTTCAGCAAGATGCCGCACTTCCTTTTGTACAGCCTCCGCTTTCAAAACCAAAGGAATCGGATCTTTTCCCTTTGTTCACTCCAATAGTAGAGGCCAATATACTAGACAGTGAAGCCCCACCACTCGAGTCCCCAATCCGAACACCGGATAAAACTTCTCTCTATGAAGACCATACGCCGCCTACCAACGTATCGGCACTGATACCGCTGACAGTACCTGATGATGTAGCACCAGAATCACTCACTACATTAGGAATGGGAGAGATCTTAGCCGAGCAAAGCACCTCCAGCGCATTACTACATAATCAGGATGTCAGACCTTGGCTACACGGACCTTATCTCGCGCCCGCCAGGTCAAATAAAATTCTTCCAAGTATATTCTCAAATTGGCTTGCTCTTGGTATCAGCTTCTTATTGGTTGATCTTTTTGTGTTCTTTATTTTCCGAACTCAAATCACTGAGTTTTTTTACGGTGAAAACAAAGGCGCCACTCTTACACTAGATTCGCCCGCGCTTATAATAGAAAAGCCCATCAAAGCGACACCCAGCACAAATATAAATCCAGATAATAGCGCAATACTCTTAAAACAGGATGAGCCAAAACCTCTGGCTCCGCTGCCCATGGAGAAATCAGCATCTGTAGTTCCCGCGGAGGTCAGCGCTCCTAAAGCAGTAGCAATTCCCCTGATGATAGTCCAGCCAGTACCGCTGGAGGCTCAATCAGCACTGGATGCCCTAAAGAAATTCTTAGAAGCATCTACTTGGAATGATCGTGCGATCTATGTACAAAATCCGGAAAAAATTAAGCCCTTGATGGAAAAATATGCTTCCAAATCAGGTGACGGCCCAATCCTTGTCGAAAATATTAATTTTATCGATCGCTTTACCAATGCCAAAGGCGCTCACTGCACTTTTGAAGTCAATGGAAGCGCGCTACCTCACCCAGTAATGGTTATTGTCGAACAACCACTAAACGCCGAGGCACGTGTAGACTGGGAGGCGTTTATGGAATTCAAAGATGATCTGCTTCTCAAATTTCTCGAAAGCAATGGTGCGGCCACTCAAAAGTTTAGAGTTAAATTGCAGCGTATCCACTATTTTGATAAAGATGTGCCTGACCAAAACAACAAAGATGTTTTTGGTATCAGCCAACCCAACTCCTTATTCGAGGGTCGCATCTTCCTCGACAAAAAAAGTGTCTTGGCCTCCCAACTCAATAACCAACTACCGTGGGCGAAAGATTTGCACGTCATCGCTGAGCTAGTCTGGAAATCAGACAACAAAAATCACTGGGTAGAATTGCTATCCATTGCCAACTATGGTTGGCGCTACTGAGTGCTCCGCTGAAACCACTGTTTCTCTCCACGCAACTGGGACAAAACCTCGCCCACTAAATATAGTGATCCGGTTACCAGTACTTGCTCACCACTTGCACGTGCCACGGCTAGGGCTTCTTCACTCGATTTGTGAATGCTATACAGCACGGACTGTCCATAGTGATTCACGACTAATTCACGTAGCTCCTCAGGTGCGATAGAGCGCGGACTTTCAAAATGTGTAAAGTGCCAATGCGCAGCAATAGGCTGAAGCGTTCGCATGACCATGTTGACATTTTTGTTTTGCACAGCGCCAAAGACAATATGTGCTTTCTGTCCGGGATACGCCTGCTGCCAAGTACGCAACAAGGACTCTGCGGCATCGGGATTGTGCGCACCATCTAAGGTAACGCGTTCATCAATAAATCGCTGAAATCTTGCTGGCCAATCCACTTCGGATAATCCCACTCGTAAAATCGGCTCTGAAGTTTTGAAGCCTGCCGCTTTGAAGGCCGCTACTGCCAAAGTGGCGTTCCACAACTGATGCTGTCCAAAAAGACCCAACATATATCCCCGCAGAGGTGTCGTCACGATACTCAATGGTGCGCCTCTCTCACGTGCTGTATCCGCAATGACCTGCATCACTTCAGCAGGTTGTTTGAGTGTTATGACGGGAACGCCGGGTTTAATAATGCCCGCTTTCTCACGCGCTATTTGCGTTAAATTATTACCCAAGATTTCCTGATGGTCCAAACTAATACTCGTGATGATGGTCACCACTGGAGAAATTACATTTGTAGCATCCAGTCTCCCTCCCAACCCTGTCTCTAAAACCACCCATTCATTTTGTCGTTTCCGAAACCAATCCATGGCTAATGCAAACGTCAGTTCAAAAAATGTCGGATGTGGCTCCCAATCCTTACACATAATCTTTAAAGCCTCCACACCCTTGGTAATTTCATCTTCTGTTATGTTTCGGTCCGCATCCTTAATGCGCTCCCTAAAGTGAATTAAATGCGGGGAGGTAAATATTCCCGCATTTGTCCCTGCTGCTTTCATAAGACTGTGGAGAAATGCACAGACACTCCCTTTCCCATTGGTTCCAGCCACATGTATATACTTCTGCTCTGGGAGCGGAAGCTTCATTTCGCCTAATAAACGCTGAGTAGATTCAAGTCCCAACTTCACTCCAAAGAGTTGGGTGCTATACAGCCAGTTGATGGCCGTTCTCTCTTGCTCTGTCGAGGTAGTAGCCACGGTTTCCCGTGATACTAGCCAAAGCTCGGCTTCTCGTCATTCTTTTTGTTATGAGAGATTACGTCACCGCTCACGCTCCTAATTCGTGACGCAACACACTTAAGCCATACATCGCCGCTGTTTCCACGCGCATAATAATTTTACCGAGGGTCATGGGCAAACAGTGATGACTTCTTGCTGACGTATATTCTAGTTGAGTGAAGTCGCCCTCGGGACCGATACACAGCAACACGCTCACTGGTTTGTGTTTTTCAATCTGATTGGCCAAAATTTCTTTTAATGACAGTGCGTCCTCTTGAATCGCCGCAATAACTCGGAGCTCATGCTTTGGCAATTTTTCAAGCGCTTGATAAAATGATTGCGGTGTCTGTACTTCCGGCAACCAATTTTGACCGCATTGTTTGCAGGACTCTAAAGCGAGTCGTTGCCATTTAGTCTGCTTTTTTAAAGCTTCTTTCGTATCAAGCTTCACCACCGTGCGTTCTGTCATAACTGGAGTGATGACATTCACGCCCAACTCTACCGCCTTCTCGATAATGAGTTCCATGTTAGAACTTTTGGGAATAGCTTGAAACAAGGTGATCTGCACCCTCGGCTTAGGTGTTTGTTTCACTAGCAATACTTCCAGTTCCACTCTTTTAGCAGTTGCTACTTTAATAAGCGCTTCGGCCCAATCACCTTCTCCATTGAAAACAATAATCTTATCATTCACTCGATGGCGCATCACACTGACACAGTGGTTTGCTTCCTCGTTCTCTAAGACCAACGCAGGCACTTGCCACGCTGCTGGCTGAATATAAAATCGGGCCAGCGACATGGATGTTTACTGTTTGGCAGGAATTACTTCCGAAGTGTTAATACGATCGATCAACTGTCGCCAACGTCCATAGTCTCCATGCTTCAAAGCAGCGACTAATCTCGGTAAATGCGCTATCCCCTCTTCATTACTCTCCTCTACCAACAATGAACCCTGAACGATAGGACCTTCTTTTAGAACATCAGCAAATTCCACATTCAATTTATCCACCGCCGTTTTTGTCAATTTACGCTTTAGACGAAATACCACCTTATCTTTTACATGACGGTAGGAATGAAATATTTTATAAAATCCAGTGATTTCATTTACGGCATCTTCTACATTGTCGGTCACTCTAAACAAGCTTGTGTCATTTGCAGAGATCAGTTCCAAGCCCTTAAGTTCCTCGGTCACGAATTTAAGAAATGACTTCCAGTATGTGCCACCCGGAACATCCACCATAACGACTGGCATAATGGTTGCCTTGCCTGTCTGCATCAGAGTAAGACTTTCGGACAATTCATCTAGCGTTCCAAATCCCCCTGGAAACAACGCCACAGCATCTGCTTCTTTCACAAAGAAAAGTTTCCGGGTAAAAAAGTAATTGAAGGTCATCAATTTTTCATCGCCAAGGATGGTATCATTCGCACTCTGCTCAAAAGGCAATTTGATATTCAACCCAAAACTCTGCTCCCGACCAGCGCCATGGTTTGCGGCACCCATTATACCCTCGCCGGCACCGGTAATGGCCATAAATCCTTCTTCCACCATTCTTCTGGCAAACTGCTCTGCCGCTTCGTAAGCAGGATGACCTGGCTTGGTACGCGCTGACCCAAAGATCGTTATTTTTCGCACATCACGATACGGATAAAAGACCTTGTTGGCATAACGCATCTCCCGAAGCGCACGATGTAAAAGCTTCAAGTCGCCCATCCCCGTAGCATCACGGCCTATTTTCAAACTTGTCATCAACAAGCCCGCCACAAGATCACGGGTACGCGGATCGGGAACCCAAGTAGAGGCTAACTCTTTAAGTTTGGCATCAAGTGCCTGATCACCAGTGGTCCCACGCGGTTTTTCTGCTAGCGCAAAGATTCCACCTCCCGTGAAATCTTTCTCAAGTGCTTGATGTGTAATTTCTGGTGCTTTCATTTATGGCGATTCAGGATGCAAGCCGGCTCGTTAAGACACCGTTTACGGCCAGGTTACTCTTTTATGCTTTCAATCATTTATGAGATAGGACCATGCGATGCTGTCGTGTGATCATATGTTGCTAGCTTGCGTAAATAGTCCCCATATTCTGTCTTCCCGAACTTCTCCGCGGATGCAAGCATGTCCGCCTTACTGATCCATTGCTTATTGTAGGCAATCTCTTCAAGACAGGAAATCTTTAATCCTTGGCGATGCTGGATAACTTGAACAAACTCTGCCGCCTCAAGAAGTGAGTCCGGTGAGCCAGTGTCTAGCCAAGCAACACCGCGACCCAACACCTCAACTTGCAATTCGCCGGCTTCAAGATAGATGCGATTTAAGTCCGTGATTTCCAGCTCTCCGCGGTGACTTGGTTTGATAGACTTGGCAATTTCACACACTCGATCATCATAAAAATAGACGCCTGGTACTGCATAATTAGACTTCGGATGCTTCGGTTTTTCTTCAAGCGAGACCGCCTTCCCTTGTTGATTAAACTCCACTACCCCATAAACCTCTGGAGTTGCGGTGTAATATCCAAAGATAGTTGCACCTTTTTCTAGTGCACTGGCCCGCTCAACTGCTTTACGAAATTGAGTGCCATAAAAAAGATTATCGCCAAGCACCAATGCTACGGAACTTCCGTTCAGAAATTTTTCTCCAATGATAAAGGCTTGAGCAAGACCCTCTGGCCTCGGCTGTTCCGCATACTCAAATCGTAATCCAAACTGTGACCCATCTCCTAAAAGCTTGCGAAAGCCAGGAAGGTCATGCGGCGTAGAAATAATAAGAATATCCCGAATATCCGCCAGCATGAGTGCTGACAATGGATAGTAAATCATCGGCTTGTCATACACTGGCATGAGCTGCTTGCTCACTGCGATGGTTAGGGGATACAGCCGGGTGCCAGAACCACCAGCGAGAACAATGCCTTTTCGGGAACTCATAGAAGCGTGAGTTTGGGCGAAGATACCAAGAATGCAAACCAAAGACTCGCAGACCTCTATTCACCAAACATAGTCAATGCCTCTGCGCTTATCATGCTGGCATTGTCTGGTCTCCAAAGTTTTTTGAGAGCAGCTTGCTTGAAAAGACTTAGACACTCCTTAGACACCTCTCGCCATGGATTAGAAGCATCCACAACCTTAGATTCGACCTTACTCATTATAGGAAGTGTAAGAAAAATGGTGCGGCATTTCTCCAGCGCTTCCACTCCTTCAAAGGCATTTGGCTTATCGCCACGGCAATTGATGCGCGTTTGTCCAACATCAACTGGTAAATCCAGCAGTAATATTAGATCTGGAATTGGATAAGTGTTTTCGTTATACTTGATGACCTCCGCGACATCAGCCCCACGAGCGCCTTGATATGCTGCTGTGCTCCAATAGTATCGATCAAGAATCATGATAGCGCCTTCATCCAATGCTGGCTGGATAGAGTCTTTAACATGCTGCTCTCTATCCTTATGGAACATCTCCAATTCCTCGGTCAAATTCATCCGTCCCGATGCCGCTGATTCCCGAAGCTTTCGTCCCCATTCTAAGCTCGTAGGCTCCTTGGACAAGCCACAAAGCAATCCCCGTTCACCGCACCATTGCGCCAGAGTGGCCGTCACTGTAGTCTTGCCGGCGCCGTCGATACCTTCTACCGCCACGAGTAATCCACTAGGTATTAGTCTCTTCATACTAAGTTTATTAATTGGTTAAGACTGTCCAAGACGCTGGAGTTGATATTTGCGTTCAATCTCCCCAATCCATGCTTCATTGTCTAGATACCAGCGCACTGTTTTACGCATACCACTGTCAAAAGTTTCCAAAGGTTCCCAACCAAGTTCATGACCAATCTTGCTACAATCAATGGCGTAACGACGATCATGACCTGGGCGATCTTTTACAAAAGTAATAAGCTCCTTTGCATCACGCTTTAGATCTGACCGCTCTGCATTCACTGCTGCGATTAAAGCATGTACAACATCAATATTTTTCATCTCACACTTGCCGCCAATATTGTAAGTCTCGCCAACTTTTCCTCTCAACATAGCCAAAGTTAGACCGCGGCAATGATCTTCCACATAAAGCCAGTCGCGCACGTTTGAACCATCGCCATAGACTGGTAGTTTTTCACCACGCAGTACCTTCTGTATCATGAGCGGCATGAGTTTTTCTGGAAACTGAAACGGACCATAATTGTTCGAACAGTTTGTTGTCACCACCGGCAGCTGAAAGGTGTGTACATAAGCGCGCGCCAGATGATCACTCCCCGCCTTGCTCGCGGAGTATGGACTGTTGGGTGAATAGGGTGTGGTTTCACTAAATGCAGGGTCATGCGGGCCAAGTGAACCATATACTTCATCCGTGCTCACATGAAGAAATCTAAAATCATCCACTCCAGCAGCGAGCCTTTCTTTATGATGAATTCGAGCAGCATCAAGCAGGCGAAAGGTTCCCACAAAATTCGTCATGATAAACTCTTCTGGAGAGTCAATCGATCGATCTACGTGCGACTCTGCAGCGAGATGCATAATAGCATTAATACCATGTTCACGAAGTAGGTATGCGACCAACTCACTGTTTTGAATATCACCCTGCACAAATACATGACGTAGATCCGATTCAAGTTTTACGAGACTAGACCGATTTCCTGCATAGGTAAGTTTATCGAGATTCACCACACGTGAAATGGTCATGCCCAGCTCCTTTTCCGCCTTACCTAGAAGATAATGCACCAAGTTCGAACCAATAAAGCCTGCGCCGCCAGTGACTAATATGCGTTTGTCTTCCATAGAAATGTGAGTGCGGAGATTAGGGGATGAAATATCGGGAAACAAGGGGTAAGTTATGGATGTAATGCTGCGCTTGCAAAACACAGCTAATCTCGACATTTCTATATTACATGAATTCTAATGATCGTATTTATATAGCAGGTCATCGCGGTATGGTTGGCAGCGCGTTGGTACGAGCATTGCATAAACAAGGTAACCAGCAAATTCTTACGGCTGGACATCAGGAATTGGACCTATTGCGCCAGAAGGATGTCGAAGATTGGTTTTCCAAACACAAGCCCGATATAGCAATCATCGCCGCAGCTAAAGTGGGTGGGATTCACGCCAACAGCACCTATCCCGCAGAATTTATCTACGAAAACTTAATGGTTGCCTCGAACTGCATTCACGCCGCTTATCAAAATGGAGTGAAACATTTACTTTTCCTCGGCAGTTCTTGTATCTACCCAAGATTAGCGCCGCAACCCATGCCGGAAGACTGTTTGCTGTCTAGCCCTCTTGAGTTGACCAATGAAGCCTATGCCATTGCAAAGATTGCCGGTCTAAAACTCTGCCAATATTATAGGAAGCAATACGGTGTGCTTTTCCATTCCATCATGCCAACCAATCTCTATGGTCCTGGCGACAACTACCACCCCGTAAACTCCCATGTAATCCCAGGTTTGATCTTGCGTATGCATGAGGCTAAAATTACCCAATCTCCAGAAATCGTGATTTGGGGCACCGGTAACGCCCGTCGTGATTTCCTTCACGTTGATGACCTTGCATCAGGTTGTCTTCACCTGCTTAAATCCGAAAACCCACCTGACTGGGTCAACATTGGTTCCGGTGAAGATTTATCCATCCGGAAACTCGCGGAGACTATACGAGATGTTATTGGTTATTCAGGCTCACTAAAATTCGACTTTACCAAGCCAGACGGAACTCCACGTAAGCTGTTGGATGTGAAGACTATACACGCCTTAGGATGGGCGCCAAAAATTCCTCTGAAAGAAGGATTATGGCATGCATATCAAGCCTTTCTCTCATCTGCTGCCACATCCTAATACTCGGCTTCGGCTTCTTCGGCCTACATTTTTGAGTTGGGATATTCATTGTTTCCCATTCCAACTCCCTTCTTTACCCAAATAGCAACCACTGCCAAATCAGCTGGTGTAACCCCCTGTATTCTCCCTGCCTGACCAAAGGTAGTGGGACGAATCATTTGTAGCTTCAACATAGCTTCTTTTTTAAGCCCATAAATATTAGCGTAATCTATGCTCTCAGGAATAGTCTTATCTTCCATCTTGGCTGTTTTCTCAACCATGTCTTCCTGTCGTGAGATGTAGCCAGCGTATTTCAAATCATTTTCTGCCACTTGCCAAAGCTCATCACAGTATGGCGTTTTATATTCCACTGGCAGCATGGACCAAGTATTTTCTGGGCGTTTCACCCACTGCGCTAACTTTATGCCCTCATGCGTGGTTGCAATGAGAAAGGCCTTCAAATCAAAAAGCTGCTGTGCTTTCTTTGATGTATATGACGCTCGAAAGCTATCCACGAGGCCAAAGGCTTCCGCTTTAGGAGTGAGCCGTAAATCGGCATTATCTTGCCGAAGAAGAAGACGATACTCCGCACGACTGGTAAACATGCGATACGGTTCCGTCGTTCCTTTCGTCACCAAATCATCTATCATAACGCCAAGATATGCCTCAGAGCGTTTCAACACAAAAGCTGGTTTCCCTTGAATTTTAAGCGCGGCGTTCGTTCCAGCAATAAGACCTTGGCCAGCGGCTTCTTCATAGCCTGAAGTGCCGTTTATCTGACCTGCAAAATATAAACCCTCTACTTTTTTGGTTTCTAGTGTCGAACTCAATTGTGTAGGCGGACAATAATCATACTCCACAGCGTAGCCAGGACGAATGATTTCCGCTCTTTCAAGTCCAGCAATACTCTGGATAAATGCAAGTTGCACCTCAAACGGTAAACTTGTCGATACCCCGTTAA
>VFKY01000054.1 GCA_009885275.1 Verrucomicrobiota bacterium
AGAATACACGATGCGAAGCTTGCGTGACGTCGATGTTTCATCGTAATAAGAGAGATGCATGAATACGACTTCATTGTCGTCGGGAGCGGCGCAGCGGGATTAACGGCAGCGATCAAGGCCGCGCAGCATGGTCGTGTCGCCGTGGTGACCAAGGGCAGCGCTAAGGAATCCAACTCCTCATGGGCACAGGGCGGCATCGCCTGTGTGCAGAGTGAAGAGGACTCCTTTGATCAGCATGTCAGTGATACCCTCGATGCTGGGGCAGGTTTATGCAAAGAGGACGCTGTCCGAACCATTGTGAGAGAAGGCCCAGCTCGTATTGCGGAATTGGTAGCCATGGGTGTGCAGTTTGATAAACGCGAAATTAAAGGTCAGGTAGAGTTCGATCTCACTCGTGAGGGCGGACACACCAAGCGTCGTGTGTTGCACCATCACGATTTCACCGGTCAGGAAGTGACAGATAAGTTGATCATGGCGGCTCAACAGGAAAAGAACATCACGCTCCTGGAGAATCATTATGCGATTGATCTCATTACGACGGCCAAGTTAGGTTTTGTTTCCGAAGATCGGGTGCTGGGTCTTTACGTGCTTAATGAAAGCACCGGCGAAGTTTTGACCATGCGGAGTGATCGCATCGTGCTCTCCACCGGCGGTTGCGGACGCGTTTACCTCTATACGACCAATCCCGAGGTCGCGACCGGTGACGGAGTGGCCATGGCGTGGCGCGCCGGCGCAGCGATTTCCAACATGGAATTCATTCAGTTTCACCCGACCTGTTTGTACCATCCCGAGAAGCGGTCATTTTTGATCACCGAAGCTTTACGAGGAGAGGGCGCTGTCTTGGTGGATAAAGACGGTAAGGAGTTCATGCAACGCTACGACTCTCGTGGCTCACTGGCTCCGCGAGATATTGTATCGCGTGCCATCGATCATGAAATTAAGCGTACTGGGGGACCTTGTGTTTATCTCGATATCACCTCGAAGCCCGCGGACTTCATCATCAGTCATTTCCCTAATGTTCATAAAGCCTGTCTCAGCGTAGGCATCGACATGACGAGGGAGCCGATCCCCGTAGTTCCTGCAGCGCACTATCAATGCGGCGGAGTCAAGACGGATGTCAACGGTGCGACCACCTTGCGAGGATTGTGCGCAGCCGGTGAAGTCGGTTGCACTGGTTTGCACGGCGCAAATCGGCTGGCGAGTAATTCATTATTAGAATGCCTCGTTGTGGCTCATCGTTCGATTGATTTTCTTCTTCATAAAATGCCCATCGGTAAACTTGATGATCAGCCGTATGATATCCCTGCGTGGCAAAGTGGCGATGTGCAAAACATTGATGAACTGGTCGTGATCTATCATAACTGGGATGAGATTCGTCGATTGATGTGGGATTATGTTTCCATTGTGCGTACCAGCAAACGCTTACAAAGGGCGGCGGCACGCTTGCGCAATCTCAAGCGCGAGGTGCAGGAATTTTACTGGAGCTTCCGCGTGACCAGTGAAGTTCTCGAACTGCGAAATCTGGTGGAGACGGCATCACTCATTGTCGATTGTGCGGTGCGCCGCCATGAAAGTCGCGGATTGCATTACACGCTGGACTATCCGAAAAAAGAAGAAGATAAAGAGCCTTCCGATAGCGTAGTGCGCCGCTATTGATCAGGCGTCATTAAACATGGCCCGATTTTTCCAGAAGTAGCTGAAGCCGGAAACGAGCGTTAGAGTGGTCATCATGGCGATGCAGAACACTCCGAAGATGGGCGGTGAGAAGGGCTTCCATTGGTAGATCGGCGCAAGCCAGTGGAACATGGGTTCCGTGCTGGCATGCCAGAGCATGAAATAAATAGCGGTAACGATTTGCCAAACTGTTTTGTGTTTTCCCAGTTTTTCAGCGGCAAGCACAACGCCTTGACTGATGGCGATCAGGCGGATGCCGGTGACGAAGAACTCGCGCGACATGACAACGACGACCGCCCATGCAGGAATGCGCGGGTCCTGTGCAGAACTCATGTCTTCTAAAGCCAGAAGAGTTAATGCCGCGCACATGAGAATTTTATCGGCAAGAGGATCCATCAGTTTGCCGAAATTTGTCACCAGATTACGACGGCGAGCAATGGTCCCATCTAAATAATCTGTGATCGAGGCGAGCACGAAAATAATTAGCGCGTAGGAAACCCGGTTTGTCACCGGTAGATAAAAAAGCGCCACAAACACCACCGTCAGTATGAGACGGGAGACAGTGAGTTTGTTAGGTAGGTTCATGAAATATAGTCAGTGAATGATGTTCCGTAGGGCAATATCTTGAATGCGCAAGTTAGCCTGCGTTAAAGATTGGTTTCTTCCAGATCGGCACATGTTTTTTGATCTCCTTGAGATACCAGCGACAAATCTCAAAAGCTTCTGCGCTATGCTTGGTTTTGACACGAATGACGATGCTAGGTTCACATGCGGCGACAAAGCCGAGGCGATGTTGGATTTCGACACGGTGTTCGCCGTGCTCCTGTTGTCCTCGTGTCCCTAGTTCAGTAAACATTTTTTCTGCCATTGGCGCATAGGCAGAGTATTCGATTCCAATGATGATTCGCCCCTCCTCAAGACCTCGCACCGCGCCTAGGAACTGCACCTCAGCGCCTTCGCCATCAGCAAATCTTCGAGAAAGAGTCTCAATCGGCTCTTCGCTCATACGGATAATGAATAATTTGTCGTTTGCCATTTGGCTTGGTGGCGTTAATTGCTTGCCCGCCATTTCACAGAAGTGGCGGGCAATTGTTTACCGCTAACCACTCACACACATCATGTCAAAGAGCGACTTCGGACTTATCGGCCTTGCAGTAATGGGGCAAAATCTTGTGCTTAACGTGGAAAGCCGCGGCTTCCAGGTTTC
>VFKY01000377.1 GCA_009885275.1 Verrucomicrobiota bacterium
GCAGTGGCACAGTACACAGGAAATGGTCTGAGACTAAGTGACGTAATTATTACAGCCTGCTCTCATGATCAAATGAATGTGACGTTCCTCGCAAGCCGTCGCCTCAATACGCAATGAGTATTCCACTCATCTCTTAAATACCACCATGCCGAGACGACCACCATTGATATAACCAAGCACAAGCACCTACAAACAGAAGAAGTGTTATGGTGAATTCAGTAAATTGTAAGGCAAGTGCACGCCGTTTTGTCCTTGATTGAGCAAATGACATGCGGGGTTTTGAATAACTATGTCCGCGGCGAATAGAATCAGGAGGTGGTAGAATATCACGATTGCGAATACGTGACTCCTGAGCCATGCGTGATGTAGCTGCAATCTCCACTTCAAGGCGCCGGACGTTGTTTGCAAGGTCAAGAGACTGTTCGCGCAAAGATTTTGGACGATGGGAAACTGCTTCATCGAGCAGCTTGGTCATCGTTTTTGATGATGCTTTACGAATGCGTTTGTTCGTGGACATAAGGCTGATCAGTTCAGGTATTTCATCAATAAAACGAGCCCGCCTAGAAGAAAAGCAAGGGGGAGGGTGAACGCCAATCCCATGCGCATGCAGGAGAGAAAATCATGAGAAAAGCCAAGGCTGCTGTCCATGACTGATTTTGTTGTAGAGCTGTCAGGAAGTACGGTAGTCAGTCGTCTAGATGATTTATTGAAAGCATCTTCGGCATCTTCTACTGCACCGATCGAGCGATCCAATTCCTCATCCAAATTATTGCGTTTCCATGTTTCGGGATGAATGGCCCGTAGAATATCAAAATGACGTTGGTATGATTCTCGTGCTAAAGTGATTTCCTCGATGATTTTTTGAGCGTTGTATAATTCACGTTCGAGTCGAGAGATACTGCGGGAAATTTTTTCACTAATATCGCGACGACCATTTGAGAAGCGCTCCTCTTTACTACGGCGAGCCTCGAGTTCTTCAGTCTCACGCTGTGTGCGATCAAGGTCTTGACGCAACTTCAGTAACGATTCCTGTTTTTGCTTCAATTCAGAATAAGGATCATCATGAGCTGCTGAAATCGATTTACTTTCAGCATGAGATGTTGCTGAAGTCTTGGATGAATATTTCTGAAAATCATCCGATTCTTCAAATCGGAGCACAGGAATATCGCCATCATTAAAAAGTGCGGATGTTGACTTTGTCATCGTTGGAAGAAGTTGTTAGTATTTCTGAATATTACGGATTACTTAAATTAGCCAGCTTATTTGTTGGCGGTATTGGAATTTCTTAAGCTAATGCTGTTTATATGAACAGCATTTTGTGCCTGTTGTAGGCTTATGGACCATTAGCCCCAGGTCAAAAAGATACTCAGCAAAGTATTTTCTTATATATAGAAAAACCGTTCAGCTTTACTTTTCTGAGGGAGTTAGGTGGTGTTGATTTATATTTCGACCAATTTAACAGCTTGCATTTGTATGGTTTAAAAGGCAAAAATGAGCAATCCTTATCTATTGAGGTCTTATTGTTCTTCTTATAAATAAAATTACATCCTATGCTAGAAAATCTCATCAATCTAAAAGTGGTCGCCCTGGTGGCGGCTCTCGGACTAAATACTGCAGAATGGAGCAAGCCAAGTAAGGAGATGGAAGCGCAAGTTCAAAAACTTGCTGATACCGTTTCTGATATTTCTCAAGGCAAGGCTGACAAGCAAAGTGGTGCTGTTAATGAGGTCATTACGAACATTAAAAATCTTGCCGACAAGAATAACGATAAAGATGCCCAGTATGCCGTGGGTTATTTTTTACAACAGAGCAATCAGCAAGGTTCGCTTGAGCAAGCCTTGGAGTATTACAAAAAAGCAGCACTCCAAGACCAGCTTCAAGCGATGAACAATTACGGATTTATTCTTGCTGCTTCGGGTCGCGATGCTGAAAAAGCCAAAGAAGGTATTACGTGGATTAAGAAAGCATCTGAGAAGGGGCTCAATGCGGCTCGTCGTAATATGTCGCAAATATATCTCCGAGGGTTGGGTGGCGAAAAACAGGACTTTCTCAAAGCTGAGGAACTGCTCATCAAGGCTAACTCAGAACAAGACGCTGAGGCGGCATTTGCTCTTTCCCAATTCTATCTCGGAGCGGGTGGTAAAGATAAGAAAGACGACGAAAAGTCTTGGAAACTTCTTAACGATGCCGCTAAGCTTGGTAACGCAGGAGCCCTTGCTTCGCTCGGCTCTGTTTTGTTTGATGGCAAAAAGTATGGCGACAAAGTGATCCCCGCTGATCCAGCAGGTGCAGTCAAAAAATTTGAAGAGCTCGCAACTCAAAACAACCCCGCTGGTCTTCGTACCATGGGTGAGCTTCATGAAGGCGGCTTAGCTGGTGTAACTAAGGACTTTCAGAAGGCGCTCGAATATTACGCGCGCGCTGCTCAAGGCAACGATGCTGCGGCTCAACTCCGCTTGGCCGGTTACTATGACAAAGGTGTAGACCTCGATAAGAGTGACAGCAAAATCGAAGTGCCGCCTAATGCTGCTGCAGCTCTCGAACTTTATCGTCTCGCTGCTCAGAATAATGTCCCGATGGCCATTTATAACGTTGGTATTTTTTATGAAGAAGGCCGTGCCGTCGATCGTGATCCTACTAAGGCTTTTGCATTCTTCCTTCAGTCAGCCGTCAATGGCTTCATCCTTGGTATGCAAAAGACAGGTGTTTATTATCTCAACGGTGCTGGAACATCCAAAGATCCTGTTGCCGCAGCTGGTTGGTTTACCCGTTCCGCAGCTTCCGGACTTCCGGAAGGGCATTTGAGTTTTGGAATTGTTACGGAAATGGGGCTTGTACCTCAGGGTGAAAAAGACTCTGCTTTCATGGCAGCTGCGGATTCATATTTGCAAGCATCGGATGCTTTGAATGCCAGTGCACCTGTGCGGATGGAAGCATTGCTTCGATTGGGCAGTATTTACCTCAGAGGTGTTCTTGTACCCAAAGGTGAAGTTCCAAAACCAGACTTCGAAAAGGCATACATTCACTTTAAACAAGCTGTCGATATTGATCCAAAAAATCAACTTGCTGAACAGGCTCGTAGTGAGGCTGTCACCAAGCTTACTCGTGAACAGATCGCCAAAGGTGATGTCACGGTTGAGCAGTTGAAGAAAAAACGCGAAGACAGCATCAAAGCGGAAGCTGCTAAAGCAGTAGTTCCTGTAAGCGCAGAGTCTGCGAAGCCTGAGTCGGCTAAACCTACAGGTAAAACACGTTAGTTCATTCTCTTATAGGACATATCTTTAAAGCCCGTGTCTTTGATGACTCGGGCTTTAATTTTTTAAGATAACGAGCTTTTTTCAGTAAAGAAAAAACTTGTTTTAACCATCTTGATGGATACTCTTCGAGCCACGTTTCCCGAAAGGGGCATTAGCTCAGTTGGTAGAGCGTCTCCATGGCATGGAGAAGGTCAGGAGTTCGAATCTCCTATGCTCCACCACTTTTAACATAGTGGAGAGGCTTATAAAATAAGTGATGGATGAGGTTTATACGAAAAAACCGTTCCTCTTAAAGTTTGATGAATTTCCCGTTGTAACCCGTTTCTGTAACCCGAGCGCTTCATTTCTGATGAAAGCGAAGGAACTCAAAAAAGGGAAAAGCCGCTCTTCGAGAAAATTGAGGGATGCCTTTATCAACATCAGCCTAACGGCGTTTATTAGGTTCTGACCAAGCATTCTTGGGAAACGGAATAGACTCGCAGCACAGTCCTCGCTGTCGCGCTCTCCAAAGCCAGGCTTTGGTAGCATCAGAAAAACCAACAATACGCTTACTCTTTTGTTAGGTAACCATGGGTATGGATGAGAGACATCGTTTGCTGCGATAATGGGGTGAGTACCATATTAAGTAATAAGGAGATGAGCAATTCTGAAAATCGTATCAAATATTTGAAAGATAGTATTTTCATATGCGTAATAGTTTACGTATATGAAAATAACATTGAGTCAGCGAAAGAAAATTGATGGCATCGCCCGCAGGGAATTATCTGTCACGGAGGCCGATCAAACAGACTCACAAGCTCCGGCGTTGCAGCGAGGGTTGGCGGTGCTTGAATTCCTCTCGAGCCGAGATGAGGCGGCTACACTTTCAGAGATCAGTGCGGCACTGAAACTCTCACCAGCCTCGATCTTTCGTATCACCGGCGTTTTGGAAAGCGCGGGTTATTTATATCGAGAGGAAGCCACTCGTCGATTTAGCCTGACCCGAAAACTCCTTCTCCAAGCGCAACCTAGACATGAAGGTCGCAGTTTGGTGGAATGTTGTCTTCCTTCCATGAGAGAGATACTCCAACTGACAGGTGAGACGGTACAGCTCTGTTGTCTGGCCGAAGATACCTGCGTTATACTGGAGCAACTTCCTTCCACTTATCCCTTCAAATATATCGTGGATTTGGGGTCAAAGGTTCCTATTCATTGTTGTGCACCAGGCAAAGCGATTGTCGCTCATATGATGGAGGACGCTCAAAGCACACTGGTTCGCACCTTAGCGATGGAGCGTCATACAGATCATACCATTGTCACTCGGCGAGCCTTGTTAGATGAATTTAGAAAAGTAAAAGAACTTGGTTACGCCGTTGATCAGGGTGAGCACTTTGAAGGCATTCATTGTGTGGCAGCACCGCTACTGGATAGGCATGGCAACGCGGTCGCTGCCATTACGATTGCGGGTCCTTCCTCTCGCATTCAGGTGCGCCGTTTTGCGGAATTCGGAGCTATTATTAAACAAGCGTCTGCCGCGGCCGCGCAACGTTATCTTGGATAAACGATGAAACACTATTCCATATTTGCTATCACGCTGGCTTTGGTTTCAGAGGCTCTTCAACTTGGAGCGGCTGAAATCACGGCAGAAGGTCGTGATTTCTTCGAAAATCGTATTCGCCCTGTGTTGGCGTCTGAGTGTTACGAATGTCACGATGGCAGCAAAAGCAAGGGGGGGCTGCGACTTGATTACAAGGAGGCGCTCTTGAGCGGTGGTGACAGTGGTGCGGCAATTGTACCCGGTGATGTCGAAAAAAGTTTGCTGATCACAAGTCTCACTCACGTTGACGAAGATTTGAAGATGCCAAAACATGGAGCCAAGCTCGATGACAAAGTGCTGGCTGACTTCATTCAGTGGGTGAAAATGGGAGCCCCCGATCCTCGCGATACTCCTCCAACCGCAGAGCAAGCGGCCAAGAGTAAGGACTGGAGCTCGGTTTTAGATATCCGAAAAAAGTGGTGGAGCTTTCTGCCTGTGCAGAAACCGAATCTGCCCAAGGTGAAAAACGCGAATTGGTCGCCGCACCCAGTGGATCATTTTGTGCTAGCTAACTTGGAGTCAGCAGGATTGCAGCCCGCTAAAACTACCGATCGTGCCACTTTGATCCGTAGGGTCTCTTATGTTCTCACGGGACTGCCTCCTTCTCCTGAGGATGTAAAAGCGTTTATCGATCACTCCTCACCGAATGCCTATGGGGAGTTGGTCGACCGTTTGCTGCAATCGCCTCGATTTGGGGAAGCATGGGCGCGACACTGGATGGATTGGGTGCGCTATGCCGAGAGTTATGGGAGTGAGGGGGATCCTGCGATTCCCTATGCTTGGCGTTATCGCGATTATCTTGTTCGTGCCTTCAATCAAGATGTCCCTTATCCTCAAATGGTGCGTGAAGCCATTGCCGGTGATCTTCTTACTGCACCTCGCTACAATAAAGAGCTTGGCATCAATGAAAGCGCCTTGGGGATTGGTCAGCTTCGCATGGTGATGCATGGCTTTTCTCCCACGGATACTCTGGATGAAATGGTCACATTCACGGACAATCAGATTGATACGGTGACCAAGGCTTTTCAAGGGCTCACGGTTTCCTGTGCTCGCTGCCACAATCACAAGTTCGACGCCATCAGTCAGGCCGATTTTTATGCCCTCTACGGCATTTTCACAAGCACTCATCCGGCGGTTATTGATGTCAGCTTGCCTGATGCAGGAAAAATCGAACGAGCTGAGTTGGCGAAGCTCAAGCAGGAAATTAAATTGGTGGTTGGAAAATCATGGTTGAAGGCAGCAGAGTCCTTGCCGAAGACTGAAATCAAAAGCGACACAAAATCTGTCGAAATTGTGAAACGCTGGGATATGCGCAAGGACAAATGGTTCCTCGATGGTCATGGGGTCAGTCAGGGCGCTACGAATGCAGGTGAATTTAGTGTTGCGCTTGATGGGAAAAAAGTCATTGCCCGTGTTCACCCGAGTGGAGTATTCAGTGATCTAATTTCTCCAAAAGACCGTGGTGTACTTATTTCTGAACGCTTCAAGTGTGAGGGGGGCACACTTTGGATTCGCGCTGCAGGTGGTGGTTCAGCGCGTGCTCGCTACATTGTGCAAAATTACCCGCGCACAGGAACGGTGCATCGGGCCAAGGAGTTTAAGGAGCCCAACGATAATGTGCTGAGCTGGCACAAGCTTGATCTTGAATACTGGAAGGGCGATGATGTGTTCATTCAAGCCACCACCGTGGCAGACATGCCGGTGGAAACAAAAATTGATGAACCTTCATGGTTTGGTGTCACGGAAGTGGTGATCACCAAGGGCACAGAGCCACCATCCAGTGTGCCGATCACAGGCGATGCTCGTGCCGCAGTTGAAGCATGGATGAAGGGTTCTATGACCGACATGCAGGCCGAGTTGCTAGATTCGTTGCTGCGTAGCGATAAACTTCCTAACTCTGAAAAAGACATTGCTGAAGTAGCTTCGTTGATGTCAAAATATCGTGACATCGAAGCAAAGATTCCGACACCCGTGCGTGCACCAGGAGTGCTTGAAGCAGATGGTTACGACGCCCCACTTTTTGTCCGAGGTGATCATAAGCAGCCTGCAGTATTGGTGCCGAGACGTTTTCTCGATGGCGTTGATCCCACACCATATCATCCCAGTAACAGTGGTCGCCTTCAACTCGCCGAGAGTCTTGTTCGTAAAGACAATCCCTTCACCTCGCGGGTCATTGTTAATCGTCTCTGGCATCACGTGTTTGGTCGCGGTCTGGTTGCCACCACGGACAACTTTGGTCGTCTCGGCGACATGCCAACGCATCCTGAATTGCTGGATTATCTGTCTGGCCAGTTCAGCAACAACGGGGGTTCGATCAAAGAGTTGTTGAAATTGCTTGTGACATCCAAGACCTTTCAACTGGATGATGGAGCTCCAGAAGGCGCAATCGAAAAAGATCCCGAGAACAAGCAGTTCAGCCACTTCAGTTTGCGCCGACTTGAAGCTGAGTCGATTCGTGACAGTATCATTGCGCTTACGGGCAAGCTGGATACTTCGATGTATGGCGAGTCTGTTGGCGGTGGAGCTTTGCGACGCAGTGTTTACGTTAAAGTCATACGAAATAATCTTGATGACTTCCTCGGAGTCTTTGATGCACCAGTGCCGAGCAGTACAAGAGGGCGCCGAGATGCGACCAATGTGCCTGCGCAATCGCTCACCTTACTGAACAGCCAGCGTATCAAGGATTGGGCGAACGACTGGGGGCGACGTATCAGTAATTTTCAAAGCACTGATGAAACAAGAGTGCAGCAAATGTTTCTCGAAGCGCTGAGCCGTTTACCTTCAAAGGAGGAACTCGATGGGTGTCTGTCGTTTATTCAGTATGCCAATCATGCGAGTGATCGGGAAAAAGTGACGCTAGCAGACCTGAACGAGCAATCGCACTCTCTGCGTAAAAAGATCGAAGATGTACTTTTACCAGTGCGCACTAAATTGAGCGTTGTACGTCCCCAAGGTTCTTCTGTTAAAGTAGCCGGGTTGCCTGATCCTTTTGCGGAGTGGGATTTTGAAAAGGGAGCGCAAGACTTGAAGGGGAATCTGCCGCTCTCACTGGAGGGTAATGCCCGTATCGATCATGGTGTATTGCTGCTGGATGGAGGACAGTCGTTTGCCCGCAGCAAATCGTTGTCAAAATCCCTCAAAGCAAAGACGTTGGAAGCATGGGTCATGCTTGATAAGATTGATCAACGTGGCGGTGGCGTTCTCACGGTGCAGGATACTAGTGGAGCTGTTTTTGATTCCATCGTTTTTGCCGAAATGGATGCGCAATGTTGGCTTGCCGGCAGTGATAACTTTCAGCGCACCCAATCCTTCAACGGCCCCAGAGAATCGGAGGTGGTCGATCGGCCTGTGCATGTCGCGCTCGTGTATCAGGCTGATGGCACGGTCACGGGTTATCGTGATGGTCTGCCCTATGGCTCGAGCTATAAGAGTGTAGGCCCTGCTGAATTCGCAGCCAATGACAGTGTGATCTTGATTGGTTGTAGGCACGGCGGTGGCGGTGGTAATAAAATGCTTCAGGGCAGAGTGCTGCGTGCCCGTCTCTATGATCGTGCCCTGAAAGCGGAGGAAATCGCAGCATCGCGCACGGTCGAGCAGATCCCGATCACAGAGCGCGATGTCTTGGCGGCTTTGAGTGAATCACAACGTACGGATGTGCTCATCTGGCAAAAAGAACTGAGTGAACTCAGTGTGAGAAGTAAGGTGCTCCAAGGGCAAATCGAACAACTCGGAGGTATTAACCAGTCGTGGGGAAGTCTGGCTCTATCGCTAATCAATTTGAAGGAATTCATCTATCTCAAATAGTCGTTTAACATCTTTCTATTATGACTCCATTTAATCATCATGGCATTACCCGTCGCGAAGTTCTTGCTCGCGCCTCCACCGGCTTTGGTCTCACTGCGCTTTCAGCACTGATGGCTGAGCAGACAAACGCGTCATCAAGTCTGAATTCAGCCCAAAAAATTGCACCGAAAGCACGCAGCGTCATTTTTTGTTACATGAGTGGCGGAGTCTCACATGTGGATTCTTATGATCCAAAGCCTATGTTAGAAAAGTATGCTGGACAACCGATGCCCGGAGTGGTGCAACGGACGCAATTTAATGCGAACGGCACGGTACAACCTTCGCATTGGGGATACAAGCGCTACGGGCAGAGTGGTTTGCCGGTGAGTGATATGTTGCCCTGCATGGGCGAAGTGGCTGATGAACTGTGTGTCATTCGATCGATGACAGCGAAGTTTAATGAACACGCACAGGGAAATTATTTTATGCACACAGGGTTCCCTTTTCTTGGTTTTCCGAGCGCAGGAGCTTGGATGAGTTATGGGTTGGGCTGTGAGTCTCGGGATCTACCTGGATATGTGGTTTTGCAAGCCGGAGGGGCATCATTGCCGCATGGTGGTGTCAGTTTGTTTGGTAATGGCTTTCTACCTGCGCAACATCAAGCGTCTATTATCAAAGCCGATGAAGGGGAGACGTTACAAAACATTTCGCCACGGGAGCCTGCCGCGCTTCAGCGTAAGAGGTTGGATTTTATCGGTGAAATGGACAAACGTTTTACGGGAACCATTGATGCGAATATACAGGTCGATGCGGCCATTAAAAATTATGAAATGGCCTGGCGCATGCAGTCAGCGGTGCCAGAGCTATGTGAGATCAAGGGTGAGAGTGAAGCCACAAGAAAACTTTATGGTCTGGATGATCCAGAGCCAAAGAAAGCGGCCTATGCCAGACAGTGCCTCCTGGCGCGTCGTCTTGTCGAGCGCGGGGTGCGTTTCATTGAACTGAGCACCCTAGCCTACAATCTCGGGGGCGGAAATGGAGCCAATCCCTGGGATCATCACGGCAATTTAAAGGAGGGGCATGGCAAAATGGGGCATCAGATTGATCAACCGATCGCTGCATTGATTAAAGATTTGAAAGCCCGAGGTTTGCTTGACAGCACATTGATCGTATGGGCAGGTGAATTTGGTCGTACCCCCTTCGCTCAGGGCAATGATGGTCGCGACCATAACCCCTATGGATTCTCCGTATGGATGGCTGGCGGTGGCGTGAAAGGCGGGATTTCTTATGGTGCCACCGATGATTTTGGCTATCACGCAGTGGATGGTGTATCAACAGTTTATGACCTATGGGCTACTGTACTTCATCTTTTGGGGGTTGATCACGAAAAGTTGACTTACCGATTCAGCGGTCGCGATATCAGGCTCACGGATGTCCACGGAAACGTGCTCAAGCCAATTTTGGCTTGAGTTGTTACTTTCCAAATGCCGGAATAGGCGTAAAATCATTCCTATGTCCATTTCAACTCGTCGCGGTGATTCAGGTAAAACAGAGATGCTCTTCGGTAGGGGGGTCCAAAAAAATCATCCGCGCGTCATTGCGATGGGGGAGGTTGATGAACTTAATGCGGCGCTCGGATTAGTGCGATTAACTGCGGTTACCGATACCGTCGCCACACGTATTCCTGCCGTCCAAATGGAACTTATTCAGATGATGGGGGAATTGGCTACCCCCAAGGGTGAAGAGAGTCGTTACGCTAGAGTACACCCTCAGCATATTAACGAAGAAAGTGTCGCTCGGCTGGACATGCTCGTTCTTGAAATGGAAGAAAATGATTTAATCAAAGCCTCAGGATGGGCCTTGCCGGGTGAAGGTGGAGTTTTTAGTGCTGCTTATTGTGATCTTGCTCGTACAGTCTGCCGTAGGGCTGAACGCAGTATTGTTGCGCTCATCGGAACACCCAATGAAGTACCTAATCCAGATGTGGTGAAATTCTTGAATCGGCTTTCCGATGTCCTTTGGCTAATGGCTAGAGTCGAGACCAAGGTGGTTCAGGAGCAGGGAACTGAGGGCGCGCCGATCACTACGGAGACAGGAAGAGTGATTCGATATGAACAGTGATTTTCCGGTTATTCTTTTTTATAAGTATGTGCCATTAGTTGATCCCGCATCTTTCGCTGAGGCTCAACGTAAACTCTGTACTGCGCTCGCATTAAAAGGACGCCTCCTTATTGCTTACGAGGGAATCAATGGAACGCTCGCAGGAACGGCCGCATCCATCGATGCCTATCTTATCGATCTGAAAAACGACCCTCGTTTTTCGGATATGGAAATCAAGATTAGTGCGGGCGATGAACAGGCCTTTCCTAAGCTCTCCATCAAGGTCAGGCCCGAAATAGTGACGCTCAATGCAGGCCCGGAAATTGTCGCTGATCAAGACAATCACCTCAGCCCTGCGGAATGGAAGCATACGTTGGAAACGGATCCCGATATCGTGGTAGTGGATGTGCGCAATCGCTATGAATCGGATGTCGGGAAATTCGAAAATGCCATCGCCTGTAATATTGACAATTTTAGGGATTTACCTGCTTACACGGATCAACTGGCAGAGTTGAAGGAAAAAAAAGTACTCATGTATTGCACCGGCGGTATTCGCTGCGAGAAAGC
>VFKY01000364.1 GCA_009885275.1 Verrucomicrobiota bacterium
CCGCTCCCGTAGTCCCTGCTACAACACCAGCGGCGGCAGCGACACCGGCCCCGGCTCCAAAGACTGGAAATTGATCCGCGCAATTTAACGAGAGCATTCTATATTTGGAGATGCGTGACCTGTGCCGCATCTCTTTTTTATGCTCGGTTCTCCTCCTTTTGGGATGTGGCAAGGCCCGTGAGCGAGCCGATCTCATCTTCATTAACAGCGCGGAAGTCGAAACGCTTGATCCCGCTCTCATCACCGATCAGGTAAGCATGAGATTGGGGGAATCCCTCTTTGAAGGTCTCTGTCGTCTCAATGATCAAGGAAAAGCCGAACCTGGCATGGCAGAGCGATGGGATGTCTCAGAGGATAAAAAACGCTACACATTTCATCTGCGTCCCGCCATCAATTGGAGCAATGGCGATCCCGTCACGGCGCAAGACTTTGTTCACTCTTGGGAGCGCGTGCTTAATCCTGCCACCGCAGCAGATTATGCCCCGCAACTTTTTCCCCTCTTAAATGCCAAGGCGTATAATGACGGCGAGATCAAAGATTTCGCGAGCGTTGGTGTTAAAGCATTGGATGACCGGACGCTGGAATGCACACTAGAAAATCCCATCCCCTACTGGATTGATCTCTGCGCATTTCTCACTTTGGCTCCGGTGCATTTGCCAACCATCGAGAAACATGGCGGGGCTTGGATTAAGCCAGCAAATATAGTGGGCAATGGTCCCTATCTACTTGAAGAATGGCGCATTGATGAGCACATGAGTTTGCGAAAAAACCCTGCTTACTGGGATGCTGCTAATGTACGGATGAAAACGGTCGATGTGTTACCGATCAGTGAAGCCAACACCGCCATGAATTACTTTCTCACGGGACAGGCGGATCTCATGATGGATAAAGGGATGGTGCCAGTCTCACTGGTGCCCATCCTCAAGAAGCAGGAGTATTTTCACACCGGACCCTTTCTCGGCACTTGGTTTGTTCGCGCTAATGTCACGAAAGCCCCATTCAATGATCCACGTGTGCGTCTCGCGTTTTCACTCGCCATTAATCGAAATCGCATCATCAAAAAAATCACTCAACTTGGCGAACAACCTGCCGCTAGTTTTACACCCCCAGGTGCTGGTGAAAACTATCAACCACCCCCCGGCCCTGAATTCAATCCGCAACGTGCCCGTGCATTATTGGCCGAGGCGGGATTCCCTGAGGGTAAAAGCTTTCCGCGTGTAGAGTATCTCTATCTACCGCTGCCCATTGAGCGAAACATTGCCGTCGAACTCCAGAGCATGTGGCTCGAAACCCTTGGCGTCACGGTGAGTCTTACGAAACAGGAACAGAAGATATGGCTCTCCTCCATGCGTGAACTAAGTTACGATCTCTGCCGCTCCAGTTGGGTGGGTGATTATAACGACCCCAATACCTTTCTGGAATGTTTCACCATCAACAACGGCAACAACCGCACCGGTTGGAAAAGCCCCCGCTACGATGAACTCATCGCCGCCGCTGCAGGTGAAGCCGATGTGATCAAACGACATGGACTGTTTCAGGAGGCTGAGAAAATCCTCGTCTCTGATGAAGCTCCCATCTTTCCGGTATATCACTATGTGGGAGTACAGTTTCGGCGCGACAATCTCGGCGGGGTACAGGCTAACCTCATCGATGATCATCCTTTTAGATGCATGTATTGGAGATAGCGATTTACGAGAGCTTTAAGAGCCCTGCCGCAATCGTTTTTGTTCTTCAATCCATGCCTGATCTTTATCGGAGAGGCGCGTGATGAAGGTGGTGAAAGTGTTGCCCCACTCCCCAGTAAATGTCCCCATGTTGGCATCCAATTTCGTCAGTTTTGCAAAGACATCGACATCTTTCTTGTTGGTCCAAAGACGGTAACCTTCTTTTAGCATCTTACTGCGACGTTGCTCCGCCGTTTTCTTGCTTTGCTCAACAGCCTGTTGCAATCGCTTGATGTTGTTCTCCTGATATTCGGTCTTGTAACCGGTGAGCCTCATGATTTCTGCACCATCTGGGAGAATCACTAGCAACGTGGGGTACCCGCGAGGTTTCATTTGCTCCTTGAACGACTTATAGAATTCGCTGCGTTGCGTATCCATATCGGAATAATCTACCCGCAAAGGAATATAATTCTCCTCGACTAAAACACGAAAGTTCTTTGTCAGCACCATGGTCTTCTCCATCGCCATCGAAGGAGCGCTATGCTGACTGGTAAAAAAAATCAAGATGGGCTTACCCGTAAGGCGAGCCTGATCAATGGCTTCGGTGACACTCTGTTTCCATGCCACGCGACTTGTCCCCTGCGCACTGCTTTGCGTAACCGTGGAGAAATCAAAAAGCCCGCCTTCCGCAACTGTCGCCGTTCCGTTTTCTGGCAGGATTGCATCCACAGGCAGCGCCATGTTTGAGTCCATAAGCTCAGGCTTCATCAAGCCACCCACTCGCTCGTTAGGAATGGATACAGCCCTCGATTTTTTTTGGAGACTTGCCCGGACACTAGGGATGGGATTCAGAACACAGCCCGATACTGCAAAACATGTCAAAATAACCATGCTGACCTGAAGATACCTCATGAAAATATCGAAATGAATTCGGATGAACGTGAGGCAATGCTGTCTCGGTAACACAGACGCGTAACCTCGTGATTATTGACTGGAAGGCGAGGTGTTATGACTTTGGGATTGGCCAAACGGACGATAAAAACTATTTTGCCCTCCCGATCTTGGGACATCGACTTGTTGTGCCATATCACCAGTGGGAATTCCCAAGGCGCGCTTTTGACTCTCGGAGAGTTCATGTTTCGCCCATGCCAACTCAGCTGCCTTTCTAGGAATACCTGCTTTGATGGATTCGATATTGGCTGCATGCATTTCTTGGCTGATCTCTCCCCGAGCTAATTGAGCGTCTTGTAAAACCATCTGCTGCTGGGCCATTTGCTCAGCCTTCTGAGTATAGCGATCCATGTCCGCCGCAGAGGGCATGGTGGTTTGGCAGGAAATCAGAGTCATGCTCAGGGAAAACATGATCAACAGGCAATGCGAACGATTAAACATCAGAGGTGATATTACGAACATAAGACATCTATTTCAATAAAAAGAGCCGATGCAAGCGACACAGTTGCCTCTTTAATCGTAAAACTAGGGATGATAGCTCCTCATGATCGCTCCTTAATTGCTGACGAAGTGCCGACGACGGCATTTTTAGCATACCCGCCATCCCGTCTTGCGCCGCCGATTGTACCCCAAGATCTGACCAATTTCAAAACACGTGGTGTCAGCAAGGTGGAACGAACTTTGCATCAAGAGCTGACGGAACTCCGCGAGAAATACCTTGAGGTCATTGATGCCTTCAATTGGAACAAGCTCATCTATGAAGCTCAGTTTGGTTTTGAGCCTGTCATCGGAGAAACCTATCATCTCTATAAAATGGAAGATCGCCATGTGCTCAGTATGATACCACCTCAAGAATGGAAGAAGCGCTGGCTTGGCACGTTCCGATTGAATGCAGATGGCCGTTGGCTGGTGAGTGCCGTTGCACCTGATTTTGATCTTAGGGCTCAAGTAAGTGACCCCTAAATCATGGAACGTGGATTTTAATCCGCAGCCCTCGTTGACTTCGGCGGATTAAAATCCGCGCTCCATGCTGCTTTAAAAACAAATGTGAAGAGATTCTATCAAATCCCTTTTCATCGCAGGGATTCCCCGTTTCACTGTCTTTATGTCTCTCTTCTCTGATATCGGCTCCCGTCTCTCTGGCCCCAGTGGTATTCAAGAGTTGATGGATGATCTTGGTATCGCGCTGACGACTCATCCTAATATTCGCATGCTCGGCGGTGGACAACCCGCCGCAATCCCTGAAGTGCAGGCTCTCTGGCGCGAACGCATGGTGGAGATTGTAAGCGAAAGCGAAACGCTCGATCGCATGTTGCTGAACTACGATCCGCCGAGGGGTAACCCACGGTTTAGAGAAACTTTTGCCGCTTTTTTGCATCGTGAATGTAACTGGTCCGTGACGGCAGAAAACATCGCGGTGATGCCCAGCAGTCAGGCCGCCTTTTTCATGCTCTTCAATTTGCTGGCAGGCGACACTGGTGGTCGCAAACGTCGCATCCTCTTTCCCATCGCCCCAGAATACATTGGGTATGCCAATCAAGGATTGAGCGAGGACATGTTTGTGTCCTGTCCCGGCATTATCGAAGAACGCGGACCTCATGATTTCAAGTATCGGGTGGACTTTGATCGCTTGAAGATCACCCCCGACATCGCCGCCATCTGCATCTCCTGTCCGACCAATCCCACCGGCAACGTCATCACCGCCGACGAGTTCACACGCTTACGCGACCTTGCCCGCGAGCACGACATCCCCTTCATTGTCGACAACGCCTACGGTCACCCCTTCCCCGGCGTCATCTATACTGACTTCACACCGCAGTGGGAAGAGGGCATGATTTTCTCCATCAGCATGTCCAAGGTCGGGCTGCCCGGCGTGCGCACTTCCATGGTCGTGGCTTCGCCGGAAATCATTAAAGCCCTCGGCAACATGAATGCCATTGCTTCACTCGCGAATGGCAACGTTGGTCAGACGCTGCTCTCTGGCTTTCTGGCCGATGATACGCTGCTCAGGATTAGCCGCGAAATCATCCGCCCATTCTACCAGCAACGTTCAGATCGCGCGGTGGCCATTCTTCAAGAACAACTCGGAGATCATTTGCCTTGGGCTCTGCATGCTCGCGAAGGTGCTTTCTTCCTCTGGCTCTGGTTCAAGGAATTACCCATCACCTCCGCAGCGCTTTATAAACGACTTAAAGATCGCGAAGTTCTCGTGATCCCAGGGCATTATTTTTTCTATGGATTAAAAGAATCATTGCCCCATTCCCAGCAGTGCATCAGGCTTACCTTCTCCCAACCCGAAGCCATCGTCCGTGAAGGATTGGAGATTCTGGCGGATGAAGTCAGGGGATTGTAGGTAATTCTTGTCCCCCTTTACGTCTTTGTAGGACGGGTGCTCCGCCCGTCGAAATTTCCTGAGGCGACCGGAGCGGTCGCCCTACAAAAGATATGTAAGGGCATTTGGAATGCTACATCTCGATGCTGAATGGCAAGTCCTTAATAGTATCGGGGTCGATGCCATAGTGATACGGCCACTCGCTCCAATGGCTCACCAATCTTGCGCGCACCGGATTCTCTCTCATGTATTCCCATTTGGCATCGGCCAACCTTCCCGAACGCATCAGGTGATCAAAGCACCCCTCCTGCCACTGCCATTTCGCTTTCAAAATCTGACGCATCCAGCGTTTGATGGCAGCAGACAGATTTCCAATCGATGCATCCCGTTGAAAGGGAATGACCAGCATGTGCAGATGATCCGGCATAAGAGTAGCCGCGCGAATAATCCACTTTCCCTCCAGTCGTCTAATAACTTCCAGCATCGCGACAAAAGTTTCAGAATTTGCCAGCACCGGGTTTCGACCCTTCACACTGAGCGTCAGAAAATACATCACGGACATCTCCGGCGGCAGCAACACAGGTATGCGTGGAGGTCTAGACATGTCAGCTTTGTAGGATGGGCGCTCCGCCCGTCGTGATTTGAAGAAAGGCGACCGGAGCGGTCGCCCTACAAAATCATCTTATCAATCAAAGGCACACTGACAATGGTTTTTCTAACCCTTCCCAAAAAACAACATCCGGATTCCCATGATCAGGAGGATCACCCCGAACCCGCGTGTCAGTGTTTCTGTCTGTAAAGTCTTGAGCCAGTCGGCGGCGAACCAAGCCGTAATCGTGGCTCCGATAGCGGTCACCACTGCAATCTTCCAGTCGCCGAATCCATTCTGCTGATTCTTTAGGGATGCAACGATGGCCGTGGGTATGATAACCAGAAGCGAAGTCGCCACCGCCTGCTTCTGCGGTAGGGCCATCATCAATACAAAGGCGGGCACCATGACGACACCACCGCCGACGCCACATAGAGCGGCAACCACGCCGCCGATGGCTCCAATGAGGAGGGCATAAAATGTTTGAGTGGCGTCCATCAAGCTGCTTTCCTTTCTTTTTTCGTGAGCATCCCAATAAGTAAACGTTCAAGCACTAACTGAGGCTCAATGCTCGTCGTTACCAGTTTGAGATTAGCCGTAAGGCAGTCTTGCAAGGCCTGACGCATCTCTTCCAAGGTATAGCGTTGGGTTTCTCCAAGAGCGAGAAAGAGCGGATAAACATTCAAGCCTGTACCATCCTTTTTTCGAGGGAGATGCGCGGTTTCTTCGGCGGATAGTTTTTCTAGAAAGCTACTGAATGCGGGATAAGCATTGCGCGGCGCACGAGGGTGCCGCTTCAGCAAGTCGGCGGCAAGCAGGATGTTACGCACACGAGGAACGACCGCGGCCAGCAGAATGCCAATGGGGTTTTGCCCTTGATAGACCAATGTTCTCACCAGTTCCAAAGCACGTTGCAGATCGCGTTTCCCGATAGCGTTACCCAATTCAAAAACCACCCCAGCACGATTCAATGGCACAAGGAGTCGCACATCTGCGGCGGTGATACGGCGACCTTCCGCATAAAGACTGAGCTTCTCTACTTCGCTATCAAGCTGCCGAGTGTCCTCACCGGCCAGATGCACCAGCATCTCAACGGCTTCATTGTCGAAGGTTACGCCAAGTTCTCGAGCGCGTCGTTGCACGAGCGGGATGACCTCATCCTCCCATCCCGTGCGACTGGTGTCAGGCTTATCAAAACTACGGACGTCCGCGAGTTTGATGAGCCGTTTGTAGGCGGCACGCCGTTTGTCAGCAGCAGAAGTGCTGAGAAGAAATTTGATCTCCGCCGGCAATTGTGTTTCCACATAATCAAGAATGGATTCCATGCCCTCGATCGCGGCATTGGTTTTTCCCACTTGGGTGTCCGCAAGGAAATTGGCGTTCTTCAACCACACCAATTTGCCACCCCCAAAGAAGGGTAGCGTCTGCAAGGCGTCGAGCGTGCGACGGACAATCTGCGCACAATGCTCGGCACTTTCGGCGATCCCTTCAATGACATCGATACCAAAATCTCCGGCATCGGGCGGAGAAAGTTCTCTCGAGAGCTTGAGCGCGGCCTCTTTCATCCGCAACTCATCCGTGCCGATAACGACGATGAAATTACTGGAGCTGGCGGCTTTCTTGGGAGGAGGCATGGGCGGGAGAAAGTGGCGGGAGAAAGCACGCTCGTCAATGTGCAAGGAAGGTTTCAGATCTCAGGGTCAAGGTTCAAGGGTAAGTCGACCGATCGAAAGATGAGGCGTTGACCGTGGAGCGGGGTGGGGCTTATTGCGCCATGCTCTCGTCTCTTCTTCAATCCACACCCATCGACTGGCAAGCGGTGCTCCAAGCGGTCATTCAAAACTTCGATGGTAGCACCGGCACTCTACACCGACTCGATCCTGCAGACGGCCTGCTCAAGCTGGTGGCACATCAGGGCATCCCTCCTCAAATCATGCCGATGATCAACATCATTCCTGTGGGTAAAGGCATCGCCGGAGCGGCAGCAGAAAGACGGGAGCCAGTCGAGCTTTGCAATCTTCAGGCTGATCTAGGGGGTGTGGCCAAAGAAGGCGCGCGTCAAACCAACGTCCAAGGATCGCTCGCCGTGCCAATCTTGGAAGGCGATACCCTGCGCGGCACGATCGGTGTCGGCCTCATGGTGCCGCATGATTTCACGGAAGAGGAGAAGACAAGACTGCTCGGGTTTGCGGGGGAAATCGCGGGGTATCTTGGATAACTGGCATCTTAGTTACGATCGATGCTGGGTTCAGATCCTTTTTAAGTGCTCTGGTTAACTGCGCGTATTTTCCCTGTATTGAGATTATACTCAAAAACCAGATCCACATCCACGTCAGGACCTAACAAAGCAATACCCATTTGAGGGTGCGAATGAGCTAGGATATAAACGCATTCTGAGTCAACAACCCAGCCAGTATTGTAAACTGCACTTTCAATATCAGCCAGTGAAGCCTCAGAGCGATCAAGAACCTTGAGTGAAAAATATGGCAATAAATCAGGGAAGCCAAAATATGGGTAATCCTGCTCTGATTTTCGCGGTTCGATCTTGGTAATTCGTATAGCTGCTGTCCTAGTTCTCTCCCATTCAAGTTCGCAACCTTCGAAACATAACCCGTAGTATA
>VFKY01000173.1 GCA_009885275.1 Verrucomicrobiota bacterium
TGGGGTGCCACCGACAGTGCGATAGCAAAAGGCAGGCGGGAGTGTTCGCGTTTCGCTTACGCCAGTCGTTTCTCGATATCCTGATCAATCGCTTCCCACAGTGCCTTCAAACGGGTCGCCACGTTTTGTTTGGCTGCCGCCAGTTCCTCAGTGGTAAACTTACCGCTCGCGGGCAGTTGTTTGCCGTAGAGGTAGTATTTGATTTTCGGTTCCGTGCCGCTGGGGCGAACGGCAAAGCTGCGACCGTCGGCGAGATGGACGAACAGCATTTTCTCTTTGGGAATGTCATCGCCTTCCTCGTCCTTGTGACCGCCTTTGCTGTAATCCACCACACTGGTGACGGCGCTGCCATCAAAAGCTGTGGGTGGATTTGATACATAGCCATCGGCCAGCTTTTGAATCTTGGAGGCACCTTCAGCACCTTCAAAGGTCTTGCTGTGACCGGTTTCAAGAAAGTAGCCGTATTCGGCATAGACCTCATTGAGTAGAGCCATGAGCGTTTTGCCTTGGGCGGCGGCATAGGCGGCGACTTCGGCAAACATGACCACGGCACCGTTGCCGTCTTTGTCGCGGGTGAAGTCGGTGCCGAGATAGCCGTAGCTTTCTTCGCCACCGAAGACGAAAAATTTGCTGTGTTTCAAGCGGGCCTCACGGGTCTCGGTCTCACTGAGGTCGCGGTATTTCGCACGGATATCAGCCGGCAGGGCCTGCTCGTATTTCTCCAGCTTGGCACTGATGTATTTGAATCCGGTGAGGGTGTTGACCACGCTGATGCCATAAGCCTTGGCGACCGCTTCCTGGAGTTCGGTGGTGACGAGGGTCTTGATGAAGACCGCATTACTTTTGTTGGAGTCGTTGAGGATGCCGAGATCAAAGAAAGTCTTGATGCGATACCAGCCAATGAGGGCACCGATCTGATTGCCGGTGAGCAACTGCATTTTTCCATCCGCGGCACGAACACCCACGCCCATGCGATCGCAGTCGGGATCGGTACCAATAACGATGTCCGCATTTTCCTTGTCGGCCAAAGCCACCGCCATGGCGAGGGTGGCGGCATTTTCAGGGTTGGGCGAGGCCACA
>VFKY01000029.1 GCA_009885275.1 Verrucomicrobiota bacterium
ACCCTTGGCCGCTTTATTTCTTAAGGCGGCGTAGCCGCGAAAATAATGAAGCGGACGGTGGCGTCCGCGCTCCTTTCTATAGCCCCCATTTTGTGACTTGAGCTTTGCGAACTTGCCGCGATTCTTCCCACCATGAAGCCGTTCGCTTTGATCTCCCTCCTGCTGTCCGTTGTTGGAAGTCTACACGCGGAGGCGGTGGCGATGGAAGGATCAAAACCTGGTCAGAGTCGCTCTGACAATGAGGTGAAGATGCCCCTCCGTTGGTGTCCGCCGGGCGAGTTTATCATGGGCAGCCCCAAGGATGAGCCTGGGCGCGATGATTATGAAACTCCGCATAAGGTGACGCTGACCAAGGGCTTCTGGATGGGAGAGACTGAAGTGACACAGGGGCAGTGGCTCGCTGTAACTAATTTTTCGCTCAGTGCTCAAGCGCAAAAAATGCTCGATGATGAAAACCTTTATCCCGTTAACGGTAAGCAAATGACATTGCGGGATGCTTCCAAGGCTGGGGATGGGATGGACGTCATCGCCAGTGTCTGTGCTGCGACGGCGCCGAATATCCCCATTTATTATGTGAGTTGGGATGATGTTACCGATTTTTGTATTCAGCTTACCATCAAGGAGCGTTCCTCAAATCGTTTGCCTGCGGGGTGGCGTTACGCTTTGCCGACGGAGGCACAATGGGAATATGCTTGCCGTGCAGGCACTACCACTGCGACTTATGCGGGCAATATGAAGGTGCTTGGAGAAAATAATGCGAAGGTTTTAAATGATATCGCTTGGTATGGAGGAAACAGCAGTGTCGGATACAAGGGCGCAGGGTGGACGACTGTGAATTGGCCAAATCAGGCTTTCCCAGGAAAATTCGCTGGACCTCGCCGGGTCGGACAACATAAAGCTAATGCATGGGGTCTCAAAGACACCCTGGGAAACCTCTATGAATGGGTCGCAGATTTCTCCGCGCTTTATACCGAAGCCGATGTGGTGGATCCCTTGGGACCAGCCACAGGTGTGAATCATCCTTATCGCGGTGGCGCTTGGAAACATTATGCCACCATGTCACGCGCCGCGAAATCCTTTGAAGCGCCACCGACCTATCGGGTCAATGATCTCGGTTTCCGTGTGGCCTTGGTGAGGGAGTAGGGAGGAATGGTTGAGAAGTTGAGAATCGGTGGCGCAGCGAACCCTCATGATGGTAGAGGCGCATGGATATTCAAGCTGGAGGCTTGAGGGGAAGTTAGCCGGTGGTGGAGATCACGCAGTGATCGGGAACCACCGGATGATTATGGCACAAGATCCTGCGCCCCGGAGGGAGCGCGAGATAGGCGGTCGTTTCTCGCGCACCTTTCAGGGCGCGGTCTATGGCATCTGATGAACCGGTGGTTCCAGTCGCTGAGCTCCTTCCACACACCGGCTAAGTTCCGCGCTCCCTTCAGGAGCAAAGAATTCAGTTCACGTTGGCAGTTTCATGCATCGTCGGAGACATGGTAACGTCGCTATCCAAAAATCAACCACCATCCAAGCGCGACAAGCCATAGCAGTGCGATCGCTCCACCAAAGAGCTTGGCCGTAAGATGCCGCGATTCTTTTTCG
>VFKY01000230.1 GCA_009885275.1 Verrucomicrobiota bacterium
ACGTGGGCGGCACCGTGACGGAAAAGGGGATCCGGCGGTCAGCGGGAATTGATAACCTTACGTCTACCTTTTCCACTTCACTAAATAGCACCCACTAAAAAAAAGTCCCACTGATACAAGACACAGCACGATATTGGAAAATTGCGCTGGTGGTTTTCCCAGAGGATTATTGTCGTTTGCCATCTGTGTTCCGACCGGATCAATAATAGCTCCAATTGCGACAAAGAACAAAATTAACGCTAGAGTGGAAAGAGATAACCCAACAAGAATTATACCTAGACGTGCTGTGCTAATCTTCATTTTCAGTGTCTCAGGGATTGATCGCTGCGATGGTGGAATGGAGTAGGCTTATGGATCGTGTTCTTCGAGGTCAGATGCCTTCAGCAGTCGCTCTGATCGCATCACATAAACGATAAAGACTGAGTCCTCCTGAATCCTATAGAAGATGCGGAGAGGTTTCACCACCAGGTGCCGGTATCGCGAATTCGGGAGATCATGGGGAACGGGACACATCTCGGGAAATTTCTGCAGCAGTTCGGCCTTGGCGAACACCCTCCGGACCAACCGCTTGGCGGCAACGGGATCATCAAGGGCAATGTAATCAGCGATCTGCCCCAGATCCTCAAGCGCAGGCTCGGCCCAAATCAATCGAGCCATCGTGACATCCGGGTTTTAGCTTCTTTGTGGGAAACAACCCTTCCTTCAAAAATCGCTTTCTCGCCTTTGGCGATGCCTTCAAGGAGCTGAATTCTTGATTCCATCAATTCGAATGTCGCAACATCGACGAGATAGGCGGCAGGCAATCCGTGCTGGGTGATTAGAAGCGGCTCGTGAGCAGAAGAGACTTCCGAGATCAGCTCGGTCGCCTTCCTTTTCAGTGTGGTCACAAGCTCCGTGCGCATGAAGTGATACTAAAGTAGCACTCAGGCAGGCGCAATCGAATTGTTGGCCTACCCTTTTCTCGAAGCCACCGTGGCCCACTTGCCTTTGTCGTTCTCACCGTCCGGGGGATTGGACATCTCCGCGCGAACAATCTCGAAGCCAATCTCTTCCAGCAGCGCCACCATCTGCGTGGGCGGCAGGCTGTCGGAATAAAACTCCTGACCGAACATGGTGTCGGTGAATCCGTCGGGGTGATTCTCCACCACGCCGCCGCTGCTGATCATGAGTCGTCCGCCCGGAACGAGCCAGCGATGGATCTTGCGCGGAGTGTCTGCGGTGGGCTTGAGTTCAGTGACAACTGGCAGTGGAGGCATTTTGCGGCCCATGGATCCTGCCACCATGGTCCGATATGAAATCGCTCACCACAGCGCGGACATTTACTCAACCAAGATCGCAATCCGGTGAATGCAAAAAGTACTGCCCATAAAATGGCGGCATAAATGCCAATGGCGTCGCCAAAAAGTAGAGCAGTGCCCGCTGTGAATGGGAGAAAAAGGAGAAAGGCAATGGATTGCTGCCGCCGCCTTTTACGGAGGCCCTTGAGTCCCTAGGCAATTGTTTAGGCATCGATGTTCATCATCATTTGTCAGACCGTTTGTCAGTTGGGCGTTTGCTCCCAGCCCGGAGTTAGTTTCTGGCGAAACCTTGAGACTTATTTGGTCAGCATGTCCTGGGAGTTGATATAGTAGCCAAGCAGAGTGCAGGAGCTTCCGGAAATCACATAGGTGAAGGTCTCTACTCCTTTGCCCTGCTCAAACTCGGTGCTTTGGGTGACCACGGCGGAGGTTTTCATGTTAAAACTATTTACCCTCCAACCGGTTCCGGTGGAGCTTACCTGTTTGCCAAGTTTGCGATGGATGGCCTCCAGTAGCTTTAGAAAATCAGCTTCAGTGGTGGCAGCTTTGAAATCCGGGTGGGCCGCGGCGTAAATCCCCTTGAATTTCTGTTCGTTGAACTGCTGGTGAAATTCCACGATGGCCGTGTTTGCCATGCCTTTGGCTTTGGTCATGTCTTTGCAGGACGTGAGCGAAACAAGTCCAACGAATAGTGCCATCAATGTCCTTCTCTTCATAAGCGTGGGGATTCATTTTGTCATACCGAACGGTAAGTCCTCCAGCATGCTGCAAAACCAACAGGTTTGTCGAAACATTTTCATGAGTGATTTGCGCCCGCGCATTAAAGCAACGACGAGCGGAGCGCTCGTCCTACAAAAACGGGTGGGGTGGTTTGGAGGGCGGTTATACCCGATCCAGCGCGACGATGCCTTCACGCAGGTTCTGCGTATCCACCCGGCGATAAAAACAAGTGGAAGCTTTGGTGTGGCAACAGCCGCCACCTAGCTGTTCGACCTTGAGGACGATGGCGTCCTGATCGCAGTCGAGACGGATCTCCTTCACAATCTGGTATTCGCCAGAGGTCTTGCCTTTGTGCCAGATTTCCTTACGGCTGCGGCTGTAGTAAACGGCTTCGCCAAGAGCAATGGTCATCTTCAAGCTCTCCGCATTCATGTAAGCGAGCATGAGAGGCTCATTGGTCTTGTGATCGATTGCCATCGCTGGGATCAGGCCGTGTTCATCAAACCGAGGGGCTAGGGCAAGGCCCTGCTCGATGGTGGCTTTGGATTCTCGGGTGGCGAACTGAAGCTGGCTGGTGTCGAAGGACATGATCGAATGAGATGTGGACAATTAAGCGGAAGGAACCATGCCGTGCCCGATGCAAAAGAAAAGCTGCTTTTACTTCGACAATTGGCGTGGTTTGCGTAGGAAATAAAGCATGGCATTCAAAACCGACAAGGCACTTCAGCTCATCGCTCGAGCGATCAAGCGTGGCAGATTGGGGCATGCCTATTTGATCACGGGTCCTAAGGAGGCGGATCTGGCTGGCTTTGGTGTGAAATTACTCAATTTGGTCACGGGTTTGAAGTGGCCCGATTTGGAAGCGTGGGAAAAACACGGCGCTTGCGTCGTGCGCCCAGAGAGTAAATCGCGACAGATCAAAGCCGATGCGATCCGTGAGCAGGTTGAGCCTTATCTCTTTATTACTTCCTCGGGCCAGGAACATAGGCTGGTGGTCATTGCGGACGCAGAAAGAATGAATGTCACCGCGCAGAATGTTTTCCTCCGCACACTGGAAGAACCGCCGCCGCGCACCCTGATTTTGTTGCTCTCAGAGCAGCCCGAGACTTTTTTGGAAACAATCCTTTCTCGCGTGATTCGTATATCACTGATGCCCGAAAAACTGGAACGCGTACTCACCAATTCAGAGAGTAAACTGGTGCAACTGCTCTCCGATCTTGCGGGACGTCCAACCGATTCACTTTCCGGTGCTCTCACGCTTCGCCGTCAGTTTGAAGAGATATTGGAAGGGATTCATGACAAGTTGACGAAGCAGTTTGAAGCGGAGTTTGAAGCGGAGAAAAAATTCTATAAACAGACCACGGACGTAGGCAGTGCCTGGCTCAAGGACAAAGAAAATGAATCCGATGCTTCCATTGAATCACGTTATCGTCAGGAACGTGACGCACTGATGGATCTATTGCTCGCATGGATGGGCGATGTTCTGCGTCATCAGGTGGGCGTTGATCATCTCGATCTTCCAGAATACGCAGCTTCGACTCGTGCTCTCTCGTTGCGATGGGATGGGAATACGTTGTCGCGTCGTATCAAGGAACTGCGTAAATTACATTCCAATTTGAACACCAACGTCAGTGAAACACTGGCTATGGATGCGGCATTTATTGCGGCATTCGCATAGTCTAATATTATCATGACTGGACTGGCAAAAAAATGGTGGATCAATAGGATCTTGATGATTTTATTTGGCACCTTGTTTGTCTATTCGGGATGGTTGAAAGCGAGAGACCCCGGAGTGTTCCTGATCAGTATCCGTAGTTATCAATTACTGTCTGATCCTTATGCAGCATGGCTTTCATTGCTATTGCCATGGGTGGAAATATTTGCTGGGTTGGCCGTTTTGACGGGTTGGATGCGCCGAGGAGGTTTACTTATCCTTAATGGATTGCTCGTAGTTTTTGCGATTGTCCTGAGCATCGCGTGGATCAGAGGTTTGGATATTGATTGTGGTTGTTTTGGTGGTGGGGGGAAGACGACGATCGTGGAAGGCTTGATCCGTGACGCCGTGCTACTTTCGCTGGGCGCATGGTTGTGGCGGATGAACCGGCGTAGGTGATGAGAAAGGAGCGCGGACGCCCTTGTCCGCTTCTTTTTTCACGGCTTTGCCGCCGATAGAGCAGCAAAGCGGACAGGAGTGTCCGCGCTCCTTTTTATTCTCTCAACTCTCAACTAAAAACTATCGACTAGTCACGTGAAAGCGTCATGACACATTCCAGATGTCGCGTTTGCGGAAAAAGATCGAAGGGCTGGACTTTGATTAAGGAGTAACCGGCTTCGATAAACTTGACCAGGTCACGCATCTGTGTGGCGGGATTGCAGGAGACATAGACCACTGTCTTCGGTGAGAAGGCGAAGAGTTGCTGGAGAAAGCTGTCGCCACATCCGGCACGTGGGGGATCGACAATGACCGCAGTCTCCGCTGCCGGATAGGTCATACCCTCGAAAATATGTTCAGCACTTCCGGCGGTGAACTGGGCATTGGTGATCTGATTGATCTCGGCGTTGTGTTTTGCTTTGACGATGGCGCTCTCGGAAATCTCAATGCCGGTGACCTGCTCAAAATACCTAGCGCAGGTTAATGCAAACAAACCGCTGCCACAGTAGGCATCAATGAGATATCGCGCTCCTGATGCCGTGGCTTCTTGTCCTACATGCTGGACGAAAGCGGGAAGGATGAAGGGATTGTTCTGAAAAAAATCACCCGCTTGAAATTCAAAGCGCACACCGTCCACGACCTCGATGGCTATTTCAGAGGATTGGGTAAGAACATTGCCCTGCGAGGCACGCATCAGCAGTGTCGCGGCACGTTTGTATCGGCTCGCATTGGCCCGTGTCTCATCGCGTAGGGAAGGAAGTCGCGCATTTAGCTCATCCATCGCGATATCACAATGCGCCATGTCGATGATTCGATATCGGCTGCTGTCAGCGAGAAATCCGATCTCAGTGATGGCTCCGTCTCGCGGTTGAGCGAAGTGCGGAGTGATCTTAGAGCGATACCCGTATTCACGGGGAGAGGGGATTACTGGTTCAACGGCATGTTCGATCTTTGCCATGTGGTGAAGCAATTCCGTCACCTGCTGACGTTTCCACGCGACCTGATCTTCATAGCGCATGTTCTGATACTGACAGCCGCCGCATTGACCGAAGAGGGGACAGCGCGGTTCCACACGGGTGGGCGACGGTTCGAGCACCTGAATGAGATCGGCTTCACTGTAGTTCTTATGGTTGCGATGCACCCGGGCGATGACTTTTTCATTGGGCAATGCAAAAGGAATCATCACGACCCAGCCATCGACACGGGCAAGGCCATGACCGAGATTGGTCAGCGTCTCAATTTGTAACGTGAGTTCCTGGTGATA
>VFKY01000071.1 GCA_009885275.1 Verrucomicrobiota bacterium
ACGTAAATTGCTTCTTTTACTTCTCTTTAGTTGCAAATGGTGCTGCTTTGACAAAAACTCTACTTCGACATGGCACCCCGTAATATTATCCATCTCAGTCTCGCGGCACTTTATGCCCTCACGGTGCTTTACGTAATGGGTCGATGGAATTCACCTGCATGGCAGGAAAACCCCATCTTTCTCTTTATCGTCATCATTCTCCTAGCGGTTGCGACGGGGGTTTTTCTCGTGACCATCATCCTTCCGAGAGTGGGTGACGCCATCGGGACGATGATGTATTCCTCCGGGGAAGAACTCAAGGAGAACAAAAGCATGAAAGCCGCAGCCATGCTGGCTCAAGGGGACTATGAAGGAGCCATTGCCGAGTATCAGAAAGCTGTGGATGAAAATCCTGATCAAACTTTCCCGATCTCTGCCATTGCTAAAATTCATCATGAAAATCTAGAAAGCTCTGCGACTGCCATTAGTTATCTTCATAAGCATTTGGAAAAGCAGGAATGGCCGCCAGATGATGCTGCGTTTCTCATGTTCCGCATGATCGATATATTGACAGACCAAGAGCAATATGACGATGCCAAGGATCTACTTGAACAGATCGTCGTTAATTTTCCTGGCACCCGACACAGTGCGAATGCGAGTCATAAAATCACTGAGATCGAGCAAACTCAATTCAAAGCGATGATGGCGCACCGCGCCCAAAGTGAGCCAAGTGAGCCTACAGACAAGGATACTCCTGAAGCCTGATCTGCGTTCATGAAATGGCGTGATCACTTTCAGTCGCGCCCGTTGGCGCTGCTCTCACTGGCTGCCGTCGGCGGCATCATTGCAGCAGAGCATCTTGCCACGGGGAGCGTCTTACCTTATGCGCTTGCCCTTGGTGCCGGGGTCATGGCATGGCGTTATCCGCGCATGCACTGGCTCTTACTTCTGACGTTACTCGTCTTTATGAGTCTTCATCAGAACGCGATACAGATGACCCAGCAGCATCCTCTGCATAACTATCTGCAATTGCGCACCACCCGTCTTGATGTCGTAGCCAAAGGCAGAGTGGAGCAGAAGTTACGTCGGAATTTATCGGAAAATGAACCGGGTGAGGCGTTGTTTCATGCCACTGAGATCACAGCGTCCAGTGTTGGAAAAATATGGAATGGCTCCACGATGGTGCGGGTGATATTAGAGAAGGGCACGACCCTGCCTTCCGGTGAATATGTGATGGAAGGGTGGCTGCGCTTACCATCGGCGGTTGACAATCCGGGACAGTTTGAAGAGCGCGAATATGACCAGCGCCTGGGTTTGGTGGCTGAGATGCGCATTAAAAAAATAGTGGCCTCACAGGAAAATCATGCGGGCATATTGCCGCTCCTACTTCAAGTATCCGAGCGTTGTCGGCAATGGGTCACGGAAACGCTCAGTGTAGATTTGGAGAACGCCCCTGATGAACGTGCCGTCATTCTGGCGATGGCACTGGGAACCAATGAGGCGGGCGCCCGAGAGATGAAGTTGCCATTTCTCAACAGTGGCACCCTGCATATTTTTTCAGTAAGCGGACTGCATGTCGGGATTGTAGGACTGATCTTTTGGATGCTCCTAAAACCCCTTGGCGCACCAAGAAACTTCATGCTGACGCTACTTATTCCCACCTTATTTGGTTATGCTTTCATCACCGGCTGGCAACCGTCGGCAGTACGGGCGGCGATCATGACCAGTGTTTTTCTATGTGGCGCAATATGGCATCGCCGCGCAGACATGCTCAACAGTCTTGGCGCCAGCGCGCTGCTCATTCTTGCTTGGAATACTCAGCAAATTTTCGCTCCAGGATTTCAGCTTTCATTCGGAGTGCTGTCAGCCATCGGTCTGTTAAACAAAAAATTTAGCGTGCCCTTTCGATCATTGTCCGAACCCGATCCCTACTTACCCAAATCCCTACTAAGCGGTTGGCAGACTTTTTGGTGGAACCGGCGTCGTGAAGTCGCAGGACTTCTCAGCGTCTCGGCCGCCGCATGGGTCGGCAGCCTGCCTCTCCTGCTCTGGCATTTTCAGCAAGCAACCCCGGTGGCGTTGGTCGCCAATCTTGTCTTGGTGCCCCTGTCGTTCTGTGTTCTTTTCACGGCGATCATGACATTGATCAGCGGGGGCATGCATCTCTCGATATTTCAGATCCTTTTCAGCAACTCCAATCTCGTTCTGACAAAACTAACCGTTTTTTCTGCTCAGTGCTTTGCGGCAATCCCCGGCGGTAATTTTCATGTGCCTACGGACTTCTATACTCCCAGTCCTGCTGCTGAAATAACCGTGTTGCGCATGTCTGCTGGCGGAGCAGCGCAACATCTCAGAGTGGGCAAGAAACATTGGATGCTGGATGTAGGGGCGACCGATCAATACGCTTATTTGCTCAAATCCTTCCTGAGGCATCAAGGGGTTGATCATCTCTCGGGCATGATTCTAAGCCATGGCGACTATGAACACGTGGGGGCTGCCATGAAAGTTCAGCATGACTACTCAGTTCCCGTCATTTTCCGATCAGCACTTGAGTCTTGGCCGAAGAATGTCTTCCCAGCTCAAGCGCTTTCAAAGAGCAATACGCTCACACTCGGTGACACGACAAATGCATCGCTTCAGGCGCTCGTCTTATATCCCCCATCGGATTCAAGCATCCGGCGCGCCGATGACCGGGCGCTTGTGTTACGACTTGATCTCGGCGACTTCAAAGTACTCTGGTGCAATGATGCCGGATTCTTATCGGAAAAGACAATCATGGAAACATGGCCAACAGAGGCGCTCCACTGTGATGTCATTATTCGCAACCAACACGCCAGTGACTTCTCACTACTGCCTGAGTTTCTTGATGCGGTGAAACCACGTTTAATCATCAGTTCGAATCAAAACTTTCCGGCCGATGAGCAACTTCCTGAACGAATCAAAAATGACTGTGCCAAGCGCGGCATCATCCTGATGAACCAATCGCAAACTGGCGCGGTCACATTAAAATTCTGGCCAAAAAAACTGGAAGCACTGGGTTTCCATGGCCACCGATTTACGCTGACACCAGCGAATCCGTGAGTTCCTGGAATCGAGAGACGATCACTTGTCTTTCCTTACAGTATTGCTTAGTCTCAGGACTTCATGCTTTGGACGCGATGGGTCATTTTTGGCATCCCTTTGTCGTTGATTTTACTGACCGTATGGTCGGCCAATCAAACGAGGGATCGCCGTGTTCATGGCGCCGATATTATAATCGCCTCCGGTGAAGCCGCTAAGCCGACACTGAACCCGTTTTTTCCTGCCTGTGAAGCCGATCGCCAGATGATGTCACTGGTGCATGCGGCACTTCTTCGAATCGCTCCTGATGGCTCATTGCGAGGAGAGCTCGCTGAAAAATGGCAATGGACACGCACTGTAGAATATTGGTTTGCCAATACTACCTATACTCAACAGGCTGTCGCCAAACTTAAAAGCCTCAGCCCTGAACAATGGAAACAGTGGCAATTAACCGCGGTAGAAGCGCGCGGCACGGAATTGCGCCTGAGCTTTTCAAATCCTGGCAGCAATGTCAGCATGAGTTTACAGCAAATAATTTCTGAATTTGGCCCGCTTCCCGTGGAAACCCTACGAGTTGAGATGAGTGAGCCTGCGCTGCGACATCATGAGGATTTCATGAAAAACGCCGCGTCTCGCGAGCAGATCAAACAAGTCTGGTATGATGGCGATGACGCTTATGAATTAAAAACAAGTGGGGAAACACTGCTACTCAAAGAAGATCTGGATCGCTACTATCGAGATCATCCTGTCTTAAAGTCGCCGATTCGGAGTAAACCAAGGGAGAACTTTTTGCCCCGCACATCGCTGGAATTCACCCTGCGACAGAATGCGGTTTTCCATGATGGCAGTCCCGTCACTGCGAAGGATGTCGAAAGTTCCGTGCATCTCGTTTTATCGCAAGTCTGGCCGATGCGAGGACGTGAACTGCTTGAGATGACACGCGCTTGGGACACGAGTAATCCCAAGCTCGTAAAAATCGAAATGTCACAAGCTTATGGGCCGGCTCTGACGGCATTCTTGGGACTTCCTATCCTGCCGCATGCATGGATAAAAAAGCACCAAGCTGAACTGACGGCCAATCCATTTGTGTTCCGCCATAAACCACCCACTGGAGCAGGGCTCTATCAAATCGAAAAACGTAATGAGCATGAGTTTCTTTTACGGCGCAACAATGTCGATCTTTTAAACAATAAGACACCCCTGATTCACTGGCTGGTTGGAGACACTCCAGCGGTCTTCCGCATTGGCTTTGCCAATAAAAGTGTGGACATGTTTTGGCCTGATGCCTTGAGCATTTCGCAGCTCACCCATGATCCGTCTGTGGAGATGTTGCCCGCACCTCTGCACAATCGTTTGCTGGTGCTTTGGAACTGTCGCAAGCCGCCACTGGATGATCAAGAGGTGCGTCGCGCTCTAGGAATGACCGTGGATCGCCCGATAATGGTACAGAAGTTTATCCACGGACAAGGCGGCATCCATGAAGGGATTTTTCAACCAGGTCTATGGATTCCTCAAAAGCCTGCCCAGTTGAAGGCTGATCCGCTCAAGGCGCTGGAAGCACTTGGAAAAATTGGATGGTTAAAAAGCAAGGACCGGCGCTTGATGAAAGAAGGTAAACGCTTCCGCATCGAGCTCCTCACTGTCTCAGATAACGCCGAGCGTCTCAGCGTCGCGGAACGACTCAAGGAAGAGTGGAATCAATTGGGTATCGAGCTCAGTATCGTAACCTTGACCCGCGCTGAGCTATTCGAACAGCGACTGCGTCAGCATGATTTTGATGCGGTATTGCTCGGCATGGATTTTGAAATGAACTGGGATCAGAGGATCTTCTGGCACTCCAGTGAAGCGACTAAAGGACTGAACTACACTGGCATCGCGGATGAAGAGCTCGATCGTATGCTTGATGCCTTACAGAGAGAATTCGATGCTGGTCAGATACCTCAACTCGCCAGTGAAATGGAACGACGACTGCTGTCGCTTCATCCTTTTCTGTCGCTTTTTTCGGGCGGCACTCCGCTCGCCGTGCATAGAAATTTACTTGATGCCAATGATAGTCAGAAGGAATCCTTCAGCCTTCTCAAGACCGTGGAAGCCATGAAGCGCTAATTTAAATATCCATGGATCGCCTTCGCCCAATAACACGGACCGCCCCCCTTTACGCTTTCTTGCTCGGCATGGGGATGGCTGCGTTATGGTTGTATTCGGCGGATAGAATGTGGGGCGATTCTGTTAACGACATAAAACTCATCATGGCTGATGGCGCATCGCTAAAATCCTTCGCGCTTGAAGGAATAAAGAGCTTCAGTCTTATGACGCTGGCGCTGCTCATCGGAATAAGCTTTGCCCTAGCCCTAGCAATCACGGCCCAAAAATTCGGTGGGACCACCGCCACACTCTTAGCGTGGATCGGGCGACTCATCGCGGACATCACGCCGATCGCCTGGGTTTTTGGAGTCACACTTCTTTTGGCACGCGTGTTGGAGTTGCCCATTCTTGGCTTGTCCCCCGATGCCATTGCGAGCCAAACACTGAATTGGCACGAACTTCTGGGGCATAAGATCTGGCAATGGACGGTGCCTGCCATCACTTTGGCAACCCCCGTTTTTGGCATGGCGTTCTATGCATTCAGTCACCAACTATCAGAATGGAACCGTGAGCCCGCTATAGAGTTGAGGGCACGCGGCCTTCCTCGTCAGGTTATGTTTTATCGGTATGGCATGCTATTCTCATGGCAGCTTCTGCGGCATCTTACGTGGCCAGCATGGTGCCTGCTATTAGCCTCTACGATTCCGGTGGAAATGATGCTCGGCTTTGATGGCTGGGGAAGAAATCTGGCCAACGCTCTCCTGCAAAATAATGTTCCAAAAGTAGCGGCATCGTTCTGTCTTGGTGGTGTACTCCTCGCACTAGGCGGCTTCTTAAGCCAATTTTTGGAACAACGTTCATCGGCATCAAAACACGGTACGCTTAGGATTGTTTCACACGCCCAAAACAAAATTGCCGGCGTCACAGGCATCACGCTCATGATTGCGATACTGTTTTTTCCCAAGTGGCTTCCAGTCAATCTCTGGCCTCCTCTTCAGCCATCTTATGAACTGTGGTGGTTTGAAGTTTCACGCGCATTTTTTAGTTCACTCACCGCTGCTGTGTTTGTATTTTTCTACAGCTTTATCTTCGGATTTTCATACAATGAACCGGGCGCAACCAAGGGGATAATCCCCACTTTACTGAGATTCGCTCCGTTTCTCGCAGGCATAGCCGGACTATTGTATTTTACGCAAGCACGAAATCCTACGGGGCTATTGATCAGCGCGGTAATCTTATATGGCCTTTTCTCGGCTCATAGCATACTCAAGGAAATGTATGTCAGTGATCGTGTGCTCTCCGCCCGTTCACTCGGCCGCGCCACCTTTGGCGTGTGGCGCAACCATATCCTCCCCAATCTCCTGCCGTCGCTGTTGCATTGGATATGCTGGAACACGGCAAACGTGCTTTTGATTATGACTCTCATTCGATTCTGCGTGCCTGCGAACGCCACTACAGATAGTTGGGGACAACAACTGCAACTCTCAGCGAATGGCATTCTGGAGTCGCCCCTGCCTGCTTTTACGCCAGCCATATTGCTCGCGCTTTGGTGCTTGAGTTTCCGTCTGATCAGTCGAGCCTTTCCAGTTCAATCCCCGTCACTTCCCACTTCACCTTTTGTCACGAGATGAATTCTTCCGAACCCTCCACTTCTCCGCTTTTGAAGATTCGCGATTTGAAAATCCGTTTTCTCAAGCACCGCGCCGATCCCTTTCTCGCCGTCAAAGGCATCGATCTCGATCTCGCTCCCGGTGAGAGCATGGCCATTGTCGGCGAGAGCGGCAGCGGCAAGAGCATCACGGCCCTTTCGCTAGCCCGGCTGCTGCCAGAACCGCCCGCTCGCGTGACGGCCTCCGAGTTTCAGGTCAACGGACGCGATGTACTGACGATGTCCGAAAAGGAACTGCGGAAGATCCGCGGCAAGGAGATCGCCTACGTCTTTCAGGAGCCGAGCACTTCACTCAATCCCGTGCTCACCATTCGCACCCAGCTTGCGGAATCCTTGCAACTCCATCGCCCCGAAGTGAAAGACATTGATGCCGAAATCGTGCGCTGGCTCGACAAGGTCGGCATCGTAGATCCGCAGAAAAGGCTACGTGCCTATCCGCATGAGCTCAGCGGCGGAATGCAACAGCGCGTCATGATCGCCATGGCGCTCTGCTGCGAGCCGAAGCTTCTCATCGCCGATGAACCGACCACCGCGCTTGACGTCACGATTCAAAAGCAGATCATCGATCTTCTCATTGAACTCAAAGCCAGCCTCGGCATGAGCATCATTTTGATCACGCACAACTTCGGCATCATCCGCGGCATTGCCGACAAGGTGGCCGTGATGTTCCGCGGTGAGATCGTCGAGACCGGCACCACCGAGGAAGTGCTCGGCAACCCCCAGCATCCCTATACGCAGGCCCTCCTCGACTGCGTCCCCCGCCTTGGCGCAAAACACAAACGTCTTCGCAGCATTGATTATGCAGCGATTGAGCGGGCGCTGTAAATATTTGTGCGGTTGCAACTCCCTAACACCACCGCGCAAAATGAGAAGGCGACCAAGATGCGGGCAAATAGTTTTCACCATACACATGCTGACGCACCCCTTGTTCCATCAAACAATCTCCGGAAGCTTGAACTCCTCGCGATACTCCTCCTCTTGAAGTTTATTCGCTTCTTCTGCGAACTCACCGGTAAATTTCTCGGTCACGGGATCAAGAGAAAGCCAAGGGCCAACGATGGTGTTTTCGGATTTAGTATCGATCTTATTCGCAAGGAGATTCGCTTCAAAATCTTCCAGTGTGGTCTGGGCTTCCTTGTCGCCTTGCAGCCGTTCGCGAACCTCTGCGGGCAGGAGCTTTTTGCCGAGCCTAAAACTGGTATTGGCAAGCTGACTGAGACTTGCTGAAAGATGGCCTTGAAGCACATTATGATTATCACTTAACAGACTGCCCTGACGCATTGCGGCGATCCAATTACGCTGGTGCCCAGCGCCATCATCGAGATTGAACTTCTTCAGTGTATTTCCCTTGAGATCATAGGCCTTGGACTCTGCCACATACCCACCCTCACAATGGATCACATTGCCAATGCGGACACCCCGATAAGAGGGCTCCAATTTCCAATTCATGTCCTTTGCGGGCAGTCCGCGATTATCAAAAAGTAAGGGCGCACCATTCTCGAACTGGAACATTGCAAGTTGGTTGTTCGGTGTCTCGCCATCGTCCGTATAACCCCAGCGCGAGCCCAGACTCATGACGCGTTTTGGCAACTCCATTTGTCCCAAGGCCCAGCGGGCCACATCAAGTTGATGGGGGCCTTGGTTGCCGATATCGCCATTGCCATAAGGCCACTGCCAGTGCCAGTCGTAGTGAAATTGCTCACGCATCACGGGAATCATGGGGCGGGGGCCGCACCAGAGATTGTAATCAACAGTACTTGGAACTTTGCGGGGCGTGCTCAGTTTTCCGATGCTTTCACGCTTCTTGTAATTGAGTCCACGTGAGAGTGTTATCTTGCCAATGTGGCCTTCCTTAATCCAGGCGAAGGCCTCTTCCCAACCTGGATCCGAACGGCGCTGCATCCCATGAGTGATAATCAGTTTTGGGCGCTTGGCGGCAGCCTCCACCAGTTTGCGTCCCTCCACCAAATTATGACTCACGGGTTTCTCCACATACACATGTTTACCGTGCTGAAGCGCAGTCATCGCAATCAAGACGTGCGTGTGATTGGGGGTCGCAATCATAATACCATCGACCTCGCTGTCTTCGCACAGTTTGCGATAGTCGGTGTAGAGCTTGGCCTTGAAACCCGCTTTGACAACGCTTGGCTCATATTTATCAAGCATGTATTTGTCCACATCGCACAGCGCCACGATCCGAACTCCATCCATCTTCAGCATGTCGGCTAGGTGATCCTTCCCGCGTCCATGCAACCCGCAGATGGCAACACGAATATCATCATTGGCATGCTTCGGTTTGAAGCAACCCACAGGGAGCGCGCCCGCTGCCGTGATCATGGTGGCGCGTTTGATAAAAATACGTCGTGTGGTCATGAGGGGAAATGTACTAAGTGCATGATGGTGGCAAAATACGAAAACCCAACGTTAGCGACTGAATATTAGAACAATCTATTTACGACAGGCCTCGGTATAAAAGTCGTTACCATTACCAAAGGGTAGGCCAAGTTCTTTGGTGAGAAGCACAAGGGCGTTGTAGTCAATATACTCCGGAGTCCCACGGGGAGTCGACACGAATTTATTGCAACCAAAGCACATTTCAAACACGGCGACAGGCTTGTTGCTGGCGTTGTAGAACACAAAAGCGTGGTGTGGTTTGTAGCATACGGCGCGTTTCTGTTTGTCCTGGGAGATTGTCAGCACGGAGAGCAGACGTTGGGTTTGGGCAGGAGAAAGTTTCACCCCGGCAGGATCCTTGACGCCGGCATGCATGCGGCCGTTGATGAAGAAAGAAGATGCTTTCTCGGCGGTGTAATCATAGCAGTAGGCCCGGACTTCGGTGAAGGCGACATTCGGCCACGACACTTGCGTGCCGGGAGCCGGGGATGCGGGCGCAAAAACTTTGGCGTAAGGTGCGCAGGACGATAACGAAAGAGCGCCAAGTACGAAAAGACTGCGGAGGAAATTGTTGGCGAACATGCTTCAACTACAGCGCTGCGACATGAGGCGTCAAATAGAAGTCAAGCGACGCTGTGCCGCCTGTCTCGTTCGTGGACAAAGGAAACATTCTCGTTACGCTCGTGCTGTCTGCAATTTGCTCGGAGAGTCATTCATCTTGCGGGCGGAAAACAATCAATCAAACAGGGATAAACTCATCATGCTAAACTATCTCCTCGTCGCTCTCGGTAGTGCCCTCGGCGGTGTCGCACGCTATGGCGCATCAAATATAGCGGCCCGTTTGTTCGGGGAAGCATTACCATGGGGTACGCTGCTTGTTAATGTCTCCGGTTCCTTCGCTATCGGTTTGTTTGCGACTCTCACCGACACAGAAGGACGCTGGCTTCTGTCCCCTGCTGCACGGCTTTTTTTTATGATTGGGATATTCGGCGGGTTCACCACCTTTTCTTCGTTCAGTCTCCAGACACTCATTCTGGCGCGCGATGGAGCATGGCTTTACGCCGGACTGAACGTCCTTGGCTCCGTGGCCCTATGCCTCATCTTTGTTTGGCTGGGCCATC
>VFKY01000231.1 GCA_009885275.1 Verrucomicrobiota bacterium
GAGCCATTTTTCCTTTTGTTTCTTGTCTTCAAAGACTTCGGCAAGCCAGGTGATGGCGGCGACAAACTCCACACACACACCGATGAAAGTGGTGCTACGGAAAAACACGAACATCTCAATCGAGGTTGAAAAGGCTGCGGCAAAAGGGGATAAGGAGTAAAGAAAGATGCTTGATGCCATCACGGTCTTTCGTCCAAATTTATCGACGAGCCAGCCACCTAAGAGACCGAAGACGCCGCCGCAGAGTGCCGCGATCCAGAGGAGACGGCCTACCCAATCGGTGACGATGGGATTGTTCTGGGGAATTTTCAACAACTCTGCAATCGCCGGTGCCGCGACTAGTGGTGTCATGAGCAGCTCATAGGTGTCGAATAGAAAGCCAATACTGGCGATGGTGATGATGAGCCAATGAGTCGTGGTGAGTTTGGGAGCAGATGACATAGATAAGAGAGGGAGTGAGAGCTGTTGATGCTGGACATATCACCGCTGCTGCGGTCATTTTTGGACGCGGTTGTTTTAAGAGGCTAATAAAGGTTTTAATTCTTTGAGGATGCGCGGCACGGCAGTGAAGGGGTCTTCCTTGTCTTCGTATTCCAAAGTGAACCAGCCTTGATAGTTAGCGTCCTTGAGAATTTTGATGACACGCGGAATATCGGTGGGCTCCGGTGCCTTGTCTTTGGGTTTCATGACCATCTTGAGCTGAACATTCACGGCGTAAGGGGCGATCTTTGCCAGATCCGCATAGGGATCAGGTGTGTTGAAGTTGCCACTATCGAAATTGATGCCCACCCAGGGACTGTTTACGCTGCGGATGATGTGAACAAGGTTGTCGGGATCAGAGACGATACCACCATGATTCTCCATGCCCAGAAAGATGCCCTTTTTCGCGGCATACTCCGCACATTGGGTATAGGCTGCGATGCAATTCTTGGTGGCTTCTTCTAGCGAGAGATCCTTTTTTGCGGCACCCGCGAAGACTCGAATATGTGGTGCCCCCATGATGGCGGCGCGATCAATCCAGAGTTTTGTATAGGCAATTTGTTCCTCCATTTCGGCGCCCTGTGGTAAGGCCCAACTGTTACCGATGGCAGTACCACTGAGGGCCACACCACTGAGATAGGCTTGTCGGCGAATGTTTAAAAAGTAAGCGTCATCGGCCTTGGTAGGAAAAAAATAAGAGGTGAGCTCGGCACCATCGCAACCATGATCTCCGCAGTATTGGATGAACTTGATCATATCCATGGGCTCGTGCCCTTCCTTGGGCTTTACTTCCTTGTCCTTCATGTAGGGGAAATATTCACGGAAGGAATAGGCCGCGAGACCGAGCTGGAAGCGGGGTTTGCCAGCACGTTTGATCGGTTCGATAGCGGGGAGAGTAGAAGCCCCTAGCGTGGCAAGACTGGTGGAGAGGAAGGATCGACGGTTCATAAAGATCGTAATGAGAACACAGGTAACGCAGAAGGGGAATGATTGTTTTCAGGTTGATGAAGTGATTGAAAAAATGACGGCAAAATTTCTTGTTTGAAGCCTTACCTTGAAAGGTCGTATTTATCATCGCTTATTCTCAGACATGAAATTTCATTGCGCTCTCTTGGGCTCCTCATTTTTTACTGGAGGCGGTTATGGTGGACTCGCGACGAAATATGATGAAAAACAGATAGCCCAAGTGACGACTTGAAAATCAGCTCCGATATCAAGGATGGAGCCAATCCTCTGTCTCTTGAGTGGGAAGGCCTTAATCTTAGAGGCCGGCAGAAGCGGAGCGCCGTGATTTAAGAATGATAGGAGAGGACGAAACCCCTGCTGGCGAATAGATAATGGATGCGCCGTTTTCAAGGTGCTTCGTCTGGTAGGCGGAGGAAGGGGTTACTTTTTGATGATCTTCAACCGTATTTGATGCCAAAACAGGGGAATGTTGCTGTGCTGGATTCATGAAAATTGGTGGTGCATCATGGGGCACAGGAGCTGGTGGCGAGGAGGAAAAGGCCACAACGCTTCCGGGCAGTGTGTTTTGAACGATGAGAACTTTTGCGCCAACGCCGAGATTATTGAATAGGTCCATGACGTCTCGCGATTTCATTCGAATACACCCATAGCTGGCAGGGGTGCCGATCGTCCGTTCTTCTGGAGTGCCGTGAATATAGATACAGCGGCTATAAGCATTTTGATTTTGGCGCTCCATACCACGTAACCACATGATACGGGTGACGATGGGATCACGTCCTGGCGCATTGGGTTTGATTACCTCACCGGTCATTTGTCTGCTTTTGAATACCGCCCCGGCTGGTGCACCGTGCCCGATCTTGGCAACGACTTGATGCATCCCTAAGGGTGTGCCACCAGTGCCTGGTTTGTCACTAAGACCATACTTGGAAGTGGATATAGGATAGACTTTTCTTTTCTGGCCATCAGGAGAATAGATGGCGAGCTTTTGATCCTTCACGCTAACCACGACATTGGCAGACTGTTTTGATCCGCGAGTCATGGTCGTGCACTGACAGAAGCTTAAAGTCATCCACGCGATCATGATGGCGCGAGTCAACACGGAGAGCGGCACTTGGCGATTCATGCTGTGATTAATTGAGTTCACTAAAATGAGTAAGTTAAGAAATCAGCATATGTTAACCATTTTAAAACTAAAGACAATAAATCTCTGTTTCTGATCCTCCTTAATTAAGAAGAAAAAATTATGCCATCGCGGGGTCTGAAGTGGGCTCTTCAGGCGGCGAAGGTGGCAGGGACATTGAGAAATGGAACCATTTTGAAATGGAACCTAACACAACGTAGAGAAAGCCGAATTGGAACATGGCTAGGAATGGCACGGATGCCCATTGACCTTTCCAGAGTGCCATGGCCACCAACCAACTGAAATAAGCGGCAAGGGCAACTTCAATCCAGAAGGTCATGGAGCGTGCTGCCTTGTAGCGACTGCGATTACGAATGGCCGTTTGTTGGCCGTATTTCGGGGTGCGCACGAAGTCTGACTGTTGGTTAAACAATGCTTCGAGCACGGCTTTGCCGTTGTTGATCGACATGCCTATACCCAAAGCGAGAAGCAAGGGTAAGTACGGCAGTGCCTTGAGCCATCCCCAGGGACGTTGTGCCCCCTGTGCCATCAGATAAAAAATAATTACGGAGAGACTGGCGAATAAGAACACCGGTAAATCAAGAAACAAGGCTTTCTGCCATGAGTTTTCGAACATGAAATTCGCGGGATACATGAGAATTAAGACGCCGAACATCAATAGGTAGGCAAAGTTTGCAGTTAAATGCGCCGTTGCCTCAATCTTGATACCGAGGGATTCCTGACTCTTCCAAATAGTCCCGAGAATTTTCTTGGCTACCTGGATGCTGCCTTTTGTCCAGCGGTGTTGCTGACTCTTAAATCCATCCATGTCTGGTGGCAACTCAGCAGGAACAATGACATCAGTGAGGTAAACGAACCTCCAACCTTTCATTTGAGCTCGGTAGCTTAGGTCCATATCCTCGGTGAGTGTGTCATGCTCCCATCCACCGGCTTCGATGATGCTTTGCTTCCGCCAGATACCTGCAGTGCCATTGAAGTTGAAGAAGTGCCCGCTGCGGCTTCGGGCGGTTTGCTCTAGAACCAGATGACCATCGAGCATCATGGCTTGTAGTCGAGTGAGTAAGCTATCGTTCTGGTTGATGTGCCCCCAGCGTGCCTGAACTAATCCCACTTGGTCGTCCGTAAAATGATGAATCATCTTTTGGAGCAAATCGGGATGCGGCAAAAAGTCGGCATCAAAGATCAGGAGAAATTCGCCTTTGGTATGAGGCATGGCTTCTTCAAGTGCCCCTGCTTTGAACCCGACCCGGTTAGAGCGATGAAGATACATGACGTCAAAGCCTTGTGCTCGTAGTCGATCTGAACCTTCTTCGCATATGGCGCGGGTGCCATCTGTGGAATCATCCAAGATTTGAATTTGAAGCTTTTCCAGCGGGTAATCCAGCTTGCTGACCGCATCGAGCAATTGATTTACGACATGCAGCTCATTGTAAACGGGAAGTTGGACGGTCACATAAGGCAGCTCGACAAAGTGTCCCTTGGGTTCAGGACAGTCCTTACGGTGTTTCCAGTAGAGCCACAAAATACGAAGGCGATGCGCTCCGAAAATACTCAACCCTAGGAATACGGCAATATAGCAGCCATACCAGAGCGTCATGTTCCATGCTGTCATGCGTAAGTCGGGATAATAATAGGTCGGGTTAAAGACTTAGGAACCATGTGAAGTGCTGAGGGTGAGTCAAGTAGCAATTAAGACACCAGCTTCAACAAGGCGATGTTGTTTTCTTTTACCCCTTAATTCGAAAAGATGGCTGGGTTAGGTCACGATCTGTGACATTAACGTTTCATTGGCTCTGCTTCGAATTCGCGTTCTGCTCTTCCTTGGTAAACGCTCAATCTATCTAGCACCTAAAAATACCTACCTAAAAATACGAAGATCAACGATAAGGATCTGCTTTGCCTGAGGTGGCTAGTTATTCAAGGTTACGATATCGTTACAGATGTGAAGGTGAGAGTTATCTTGCATGTGGGAACAGAATAGCGATGCGAATGATGCAAAGCGACAACGGAGAATGGAGATCAAGATTAACCGGACGAGCATGCATTTTATTGTGTTTGCTATGTTTTGATCTTCCAATGGTGAGTGCCCAATCAGAGAGCACCATTAAAATAGACCCCCACCAAAATAGTCTGGGAGTGCCATTCATCGAAATCACTGATTTGCCTGTTTTGATTGCTAAATGGGAGACTCGGGTTTCTGACTTTGAGATATTCGTGAAGGAGTCGGCCTATTCGTGGGAGGAAAAAACTTATTTTCCGCAAACTGGCGATCACCCGGTAGTGAATGTGAACATAAAGGATGCGAATGCTTTCTGCGAATGGCTGTCGAAGCGAGAGAGAGCTTCGGGTAAGATCAACGACAAGCAAAGCTATCGACTACCTACAAACGGTGAGTGGGACGTGGCTTCCGAAGTCGAAACACAAGTTGATCTGACAAAAAAAACCACTGAAGTATCATTCCCATGGGGGAAAGCATGGCCGCCATCACCTAGAGCGGGTAACTTTAATTCCCAAGAATTGGACGGTACGGATGATGGATTCATTTATACCGCACCTGTGGGAAGCTTTCAATCCAGCGTATTGGGATTTGATGATCTGGCAGGTAACATTTGGGAATGGGTGCAAGACGATGCTAACAAAGCAGATGAAGCGACACTGCGCGGAGGTTCCTGGCAGTATTTTAACAAGGAGAGTTTACAATCGAGCTATCGCTATGTTGTGTCCTCGAAACTGCGTCGCCCCAGTGTGGGATTCAGGTGCGTCTTTGAAGACAAAGCACGAGCTGAGACATTACTTGCTTCGCAGAAACGCATCTTGAAAGAAAAAGGGGATCAATTGATGGCGAGAAGCAAGACCACAAAGGACGAGGTTGAACAGCTCAAGAACAAGATGTCTGAAAAAGTTGAATTGACTGCGGACGAGAAGCTAGCCGCGAAAAACCGCCTCTTGAATGACCGCTCTGATCGCGAGAGTTTTGTTAACAGCCTTGGCATCACCTTTTTACTTCTCCCGGACAGCACTGGCTTGATCAGCATACGGGAAATTCGTCCCAAAGATATGATGAATTGGGCATCTATCACCGGAAAAAAGATTGGAAACGATTCAATTCTTAGCGCGGAAGAGATGAATGCGTTTTGTGAGTGGCTAGCAACTCGTGAACGTTGGCAAAAAGTCATCAATGAAAAGGCGGTTTACCGTTTGGCCACGAAAACGGAACAGTCAGGCAGTGCGGGCTCAAGTGAA
>VFKY01000212.1 GCA_009885275.1 Verrucomicrobiota bacterium
CTGCGACGTTGAGCTTGCCGCCGACAAACCACTTCGCAAAAGGCGCTTTCCAGTCGAGCACCTTTTTCCACTTCGATTGCCAGCTTAGTTCACCGGCTTCTCTTGCCCAAAACTTGTCCGGAGTTTTGATGCTTTCGTTGTAGAGCTTTTTGTAAACGGCCATGCTGCCGATGCGGGCTTTTTTGGAAAACTCGGCACTGGGTTTAATGGCAACGGGTGCGGCGGGTGCGGATTTGGACTTGGAGCTCATAATCGAGGTTGAGGTGGTTGGAAAAATTAGGGAGTAGCGAAGATGGGGAAGGTGCCTTGGAACGTCAATAGAAGATACAGGGAGGTTTATCCTAAAAATACACTTGGACAGGATTAACGGGATTTTCAGGATTGAGAGAAAGTCTCAGGGATGAACAGAAGTTTTCTCCGTAAACCAATCCTATAAATCATGTTAATCCTGTCTAAAAATGTCGATTTCTTCATAAAGCCATTAGCGCTTCCTGCATGACTTCCGCTGTTTGTGCCAGTTCATCGGTGCCATGCGCTAGGCTGATAAAGCCCGTCTCGAACTGGGAAGGTGCGAAATAAACGCCTTTCTTTAGACAATGGTGGAAAAACTTGCGGAAGGCATCGAGGTCACTGGTTTTGGCGTCGGTCAAATTGTGGACTGGTTTTTCGGTAAAGAACAAACAGAACATGCTGCCCGTGCGATACCATTGATAGTTACGCCCTGTTTTCTTCAAGACATCGAGTACGGCATCTTCCATGATTTTGCCAAGTTCTTCCAAACGTTGCCAGCCGCGACGTTTCTCCATTTCGCGAAGTTGTGCTAGTCCCGCCGCAAGCGCGAGAGGATTGCCGCTGAGCGTGCCTGCCTGATAAACCGGGCCATCTGGGGCGAGCATGTCCATGATGTCAGCACGACCGCCGAAAGCTCCGACGGGTAATCCACCACCAATGACCTTACCCATGGCAGTGAGATCGGGGGTGAGTTTTTCAATTTCCTGTACCCCGCCTTTGGCGACGCGGAATCCGGTCATAACTTCATCGAAGATGAGTAAGGCCCCGTGTTTTTGAGTGATCTCGCGTAGCTTTTGCAGGTAGCCGGGTTGTGGCAAGATGAGTCCGGCATTGGCGGGATAGCTTTCGACAATGACTGCGGCGATTTCTGATCCCTGTTTCGCGAAGCATTCCTCCAATGCCGCCACATCATTGTAGGGTAGAACGGTGGTGAGGGCCGCGTAGCTTTTGGGAATGCCCGCGCTGTCAGGCTGGCCATGCGTCAGCGCACCGCTACCGGCGGCGACCAGCAGGGCATCGACATGACCGTGGTAACAGCCGTCGAATTTCACAATGCGATCTCGCCCGGTGAATCCGCGAGCGAGACGAACACAGCTCATCGTGGCCTCGGTACCACTGTTGACCATGCGGACTTTTTCGACGCTGGGCACCCATTCGACAATCAGCTTTGCCATTTCGACTTCATAGAGATTGGGCACGCCGAAGCTCACTCCATCTTTGGCAGCGTTATGGACGGCTTCGATGACACACTGCGGCGCGTGACCGAGAATGGCGGGACCCCAAGTGCCGACGTAGTCAATCAGCGCTCGATCATCGACATCCCACATGCGACAGCCTTTGGCGCGACGCACGAAGAAGGGTTCCCCACCGACATTGCGAAACGCGCGCACCGGAGAGTTCACACCACCGGGAATGTATTTCTTGGCGGTGGCGAAGAGTTTGGAAGAAAGCGTGGACTCAGACATACGTCGTCACCGATAGCGCGGGACTTCGCGGAGTCGAGCAGGAAGCGCGTTCTGATGTGGCGATGAGCGTGGTGGCGCACTTCTTTCGGCCACGACGCAGCGCGGCCATACCTAGTTTTAATGAGAGACTTAAAAAAGCCCGACAATAGCTGTCAATTTTACCTCAATGAGGCAATAATCAGTCCTCATGTTTGAGCACAAAACAGAAAAACTTTTGTCGTTGCCGAGTTTTTTGCGGCGGATGATGGTGTCTTTTTTTCTAGCAGTTGGTGTCCTGATCATCGCTTTGGGCATTGGGGTGGTGGGTTATCATGAGCTGGCCGGATTGGACTGGGTCGACTCGATTCTTAATGCCTCGATGATTTTGACCGGCATGGGGCCGATCGCTCCGATGAATGATACCACGGCCAAGCTGTTCGCTTCGGCTTATGCAGTGTTCAGTGGTGTCGTGTTTCTCTCCGCCATGGGGCTGGTGCTGACTCCGGTCTTTCACCGTGTCCTTCACATGTTTCATCTCGATGATGCGGATGAAAATGATGAGACGAAACCGTAGGGGGTGATTGATTAGGATTAACTTACTGTGAAGACTGCTTCCTCAACATTTAAGTTCCGGCTTGTCATGTCGCTGTTTATCGCAGGACTCATCATCAGCGGCGTGACGGCATTTCCATTGCTCCTCGAACTTAAGTTGCTCTCTCAAGTACTGGGCGTGGGTGATGCTCGGAGTGCGGACGGACATGCCGGACTCACCTTCTGGATTCTCACCGTGCGGCATGGCTTGGAACAAA
>VFKY01000152.1 GCA_009885275.1 Verrucomicrobiota bacterium
GAATGAGATGCTGATTCTTTCCCATGCGTCCGGTGACGCCGTTCATGATGATGCCGATTCTGCGTGTTTCCATGGTGCGGGTGTTTGAGGTTTTGAGGATGAGTTTTTTGAAATCACTAAGGGTCACTGATGAACACTAATTTTTGAGGCTCGGAGATTCAGTATTAGTGCTCATCAGTGTTCATTAGTGGTTAAAGAGAGTTGTCGTAGAGCTTGTGGTAGGAAGCCGCTATTTGGTTGAGATAAACGTTTTGGTCTTCTGCCCAGTAGCGATGGGAAAAGATTTCGACTTCGCGGTGACCAGTGAAACTGGTGGCATCGACCCAATCGCTGATCTGGCGAATGGGAATGCAGCCTTCGCCCATCAAGCCCCGATCATTCAAGAGATCGGTGGTGGGCGTTTTCCAGTCGCAGATATGAAAGGCGAAGAGGCGATCTTTGTTGCCGGTGAGGATGATCTGCGATTCCAGCGCGTCGTCCCACCAGACATGATAGACATCGAGAGCGATGCCGAGATGAGAAGGGGAGCCGAGGGAGTCGATGAGTTGATTCGCCTGCTGCATGGTGCTGATGGCTGAGCGATCATCGGCATACATCGGATGCAGGGGTTCGATGGCGAGCTTGATGTTGGCTTGTTGCGCTGATGGGAGAATTGCGTCGATACCATCGGCGATCTGTTGGCGAGACGTTGCGAGGTCTTGTCCGGGCACGGCACCACAGACGAGCACGATGAGCGGAGCACCGAGTGCGTGGGCTTCCTCAATGACCCTAAGATTATCATCAATCGCTTCCTGCAATCCAGTGGCGGTCTTAGCAGGAAAGAAGCCACCTCGACAATAGCTCACGATTTCCAGTCCCGCGTCCTGTAGCATCGTTTGCGCTTTCTTCGGATCATGACCGTTGAGATGTTGCCTCCACACGGTGATGCCTGTCACTCCCGCCTTCGGATAATGACGGGCGCAGTCCTCCAGTGACCAGGGCTTGGTCGTCATCGTGTGCAGGCAGAGTCGGTTCATAAGGTTTAATTACGAACCCAGCATACAGGAGGCTTGTTAGAACGAGCACCTTTGAACTAGCACTTTTTCGACATTACGCTTTCATGGTCAAAAGCCTTCGCTATGAAGAACTATCGTCCGCTGCTTATTCAAGATTTGAACTTCCAAATGCCGGGTTTGAAAGTGTTACGGCTTCGGCTCAACCGACATTTGCCCGAAGCGCGCTGGACGGAGCATTCGCATGAGCACGATCAGTTGCTCATCTATCTCATGGGCAAGGGACAGCAGAGGGTCAATGGCGTGCTTTATCCGGCGAGATCGGGCACCGTGATTCATCTCCCTGCGGGAACGCCCCATGCCTTTGAACAGCAAGCTGCGCGTCCTCCGCTTTGTCTGGTGATTGATCTGGAACTGGAAGTGGGTCGCGGTGTCTCGCACACGTGTGATCAATTTACAGCGGATCAACTGACAGAAACGAAGTCGCGACTCAGCACGCTCTTTCGGAATCCGATGATTGAAAAAAAAGAGATGAGTCTTCGTGTCGCAGCTGTCGTCTTGGACATCCTCGATATGTCCTTGAAGGCCATCGGTTGGCTCAATCCAGTGAACCGATTCAGCAATGCCAAGCACTTCTCCATCAGCAAACGCATCGAGCGACTGTTGGAAACCAGTGATGGACCAGAGGTCGATCTTGAAGACATCGCCAAGCTGACCGGATATCAGCAGGATCATCTCAACCGTCTTCTAAGAGCCGAGTGTGGACTGACCCTGGGGCAGTTGCGCTCACGGTGCCGACTCAAGCGTGCCGTGGCGTTGCTGGGAGAGAAGTGTTCCATTCAGGAAACCGGAGAAAAGATCGGCATTCTCGATCCCAACTATTTTTCGAGATGGTTTCGTCAACAGACGGGAGTCAGTCCTTCGGCGTGGCGTAGGAAGCCGAGAGAGTTGAGGTTTTGAGGTTGTAGTGAAGGCATCCTGCCGTCATCACTTAAAATCAAAAGGCTTGGGACAAGCTTTCTACATTCTCTGGGAGCGCTAGCACAACGCTGATGTGCTCATTCCGTTTAGCACCGTAGGTGCGGCATCTTTGTAGGACCATGCAGAAATAATGACAAGCTCCGTCAGGAGCACCAACGGTGCGTTTGATACCAGCCTAGGCCAACGGCCTAGGAAAAGAGCGGCAGATGGATACCAGCCCTGAAGGGGCGACCCAAACGGTGAGAGCCATAGGCCGCTCCTTCAGAGCTGGTGATCTTCTCTTGAGTTAACCCAGAGCGTTGCTCTGGGCTGGTATGAATCGGACCGTTGGCCCTCATGAAGCTCACATCTGCGACGTCGCAATCGCATACCCCTCACGATCCGC
>VFKY01000201.1 GCA_009885275.1 Verrucomicrobiota bacterium
ATGTAAGAAAGCAGCCGTCGGCAAACCCTATCCTCTGACCACCTGTATTGTCTCCGGTGAAAAGCTTGGTAGCATGGGCGACCCGGTAGAATTGGTCAAAAATAGCCAACAGATAAAATTCTGCTGTAAAAGCTGCATTCCTGATTTTGAAAAGGAACCTGAAAAATTTCTCAAGGAAATCGAGAAAAAAGTCGCTCAAAAATGATAATATCGAAAACTGAATGATTGTGTGTGACTTCGTTCTCCGTTTAGAATGATATCCCCTCATCATTTATGCAAACACGACGCACCGCACTTCGCTGGCTGGCCGCAGGCTCTGGTCTTACTGCCTTAACAACTAAAACCCATGCTGCCGAGACCCTCATCAAGCACGGCAAAATCAAACAATCGATCGTACACTGGTGTTTCGAACGTGGCGCAAAATGGAAACTCGCTGATACCATCAAGGCAGCTCAGGAGCTAGGTTGCGTCAGCGTTGAAGGCGTAAGAACGGAGGACTGGGAATTGCTGAAACAAAACAATCTCAAGTGTGCCTATGTCGGCGCACATGGTTTTGTCAAAGGCATGAACAACCCCGTATTCTGGGATGCTAACTTTCAAGCCATGCGCGACCGTATCGACAAGTGTGCAGAATACGGGAACCCCAACGTGCTCAGCTTTACGGGTTTCACAGATACCACCGCGCAGGGTGGTGGCGTAATCAGTCTCGAACAAGGAAAGAAAAACTGCATCGAGGCTTATAAGAAAATTCTCCCTTATGCCGAACAAAAAGGCGTGACCGTCATCATGGAGCACCTCAACTCCCGCGACGCCACTGACATGAAGGGGCATCCGGGCTATCAGGGCGACAATGTCGATTACTGCGCCGAGATCATTCGTGGCGTTGGTTCTCCAAATATGAAACTGCTCTTCGACATTTACCATGTGCAAATCATGCACGGCGATGTCATCCGCCGCATTGAAGAGAACAAGGACATCATCGGACACGTCCACACTGCAGGCAATCCCGGACGCGCAGAGATTGGCAAGGATCAGGAGATCAACTACCCACCGATCATCAAAAAACTCATCGATGTCGGTTACACTGGCTATCTCGGTCATGAATTCATCCCCACTATCGATCCCATGGTTGGATTGCGGGAAGCGGTGACGCTCTGCGATGTCGCCTAATCACTCGGTTTTCAATAATCACTCTTTATGAAGTATCCTCTGTTTCTTTCCCTCTTCATTTCATGCTTTCTGCAGACGTTCTCTCTGGCTGAGCCGATGAAGCTCACGCAAACTTATGAGAAACTGACTCTTGATCGGCCCATGACAGTAGTTGTTCCGCCGGACAACTCAAAACGACTCTTCCTAGCCCAACAACGCGGACAAATCCTCATCCTCCCTCAAGATGCTTCTGGAGCAGAAGCGGTGACCTTTCTCGATTTCTCTGGTCGCAAGATGGAAGGCACCGAGCAGTCGAAATTTGAAGAGGGACTCAACGGCATGGCCTTCCACCCGAAGTTCGCCGAGAATGGAAAGTTCTATGTTTACTACACGCAACAAGATCCAAAGCGCGCCGTGATCAGTGAGTTGAGCGTCTCCAAGGATGACAAAAGCAAGGCGGATCCCGCGTCTGAGCGTGTGCTGTTGGAAGTGCCGTTGCCCTATTGGAATCATCACTCTGGAAACATTGCTTTCGGACCCGATGGATTTCTCTATATCGCCATCGGTGATGGCGGCGGTAAAGATGGCGATCCTTTGCGCTGGGCACAGAATCCTTTCGTCATGCAAAGCAAGGTGCTCCGTATTGACGTGGACAAAACCACCGGAGCACGCGCCTATGGCGTCCCTCAGGACAATCCCTTTGTCGGTAAGGATGGCATGAGACCCGAAGTTTTTGCCACTGGTTTCCGCAATCCATGGGGCATGAGTTTCGATGATGCAGGTTCGCTGTGGCTTGCGGATGTTGGCCAGGAGCTATTTGAAGAGATCAATCTCGTTGAGAAAGGTGGCAACTACGGCTGGAGCTATAATGAAGGAATGATCAAGTATTGGCGTCGCACTGATGCACCACCGGCAGACGCCAAGTTCACGGATCCAGTTTTTGTCTATGATCACACTCAAGGTATCAGCATCACCGGCGGCATAGTCTATCGCGGTGACAAAAACCCTTCGCTAAAAGGCGCTTACATCTATGGCGACTGGGGATTCGGTCGCATCTGGGCACTCAAGTATGACAAGGTCGCGAAAAAGGTCATCAGCAATGAACTCATCTTTCAGGGACCGCTCGATCCCAAGGACAAGAACATGATCAAGCCCGCGGCCTTCTGCGAAGACGCCAACAAAGAAATACTCGTGCTGGACTGGAACGGCAGGATTTTCCGATTGGAGAAGTAGGACGGTGACGGCATCTGCCGTCACCCGTAACTCAGGTTTCCAACCTGAGCGTGCAACGGGATTCTATCCCGTTTGCCTCCTCACTGTGACAGGTTGAAAACCTGTCACACCCTCAGGCTGCAAGCCTGAGTTACACCTGACGTTGTAGGGGCTCCGCTTGCCTATATGAGTAAACATGATCACAAGCTCCATCAGGAGCGTCATCTTCCGGTAGATCGAAAGCGTGATTGATGATGTCGCCACCTACGGGGCTTGAAATTCTACCCATTCAATTTCTACAAAGATGCCGCACCTACGGCGCTTGCCAATTGTGGGATGGCTTCCTTTGGATCAAGCTCAATGAGTTGTTGCCAGACAGGGAACATGCGGAGGAAGAGCACGGCTTCTCGGTCCCTACGAAAAAAAACGCCCTGGATTTCTCCGGGGCGTTTCTCGATAAATTACTGCGACACTGGCTTAAGCCACGGTAGGCAGCTTGAACTCTTCGCGGTAGCTTCCTTCGGAAAGCTTGTTGGCTTCCTCGGCAAACTCACCTTCAAACTTTAGGGTATCAGGATTGAGAGTCAGCCATGGACCGAGTTGGACTTGATCCACACCGATGTCCACTTTGTTCGCAGTGATGTTGGCCACGAAGTCCTCGAAGGTCTCCAATGCAAACTTGTCGCTTTGAATGCGTTCTTTAATCTCGTTCACAGGTGTCTTCTTGCCCAGTCGATATGAGATGTTCGCAAGATGAGCAAGACTTGCGGCTTGATATCCATGAGTGATATGCAGATTCGGATTCACAAGTTTACCTGCTTGAATCGATGAGATGAAGTTCTGCATGTGATCAGGTCCGTCTTGAATCTGAAACTTCTGTCCATTCCACTTGCCTGCGTTGTCGTAGGCCTTGGATTCGATAACATAGCCGCCTTCACAATGGATGACGTTGCCGATGCGGGTAACGCCTTTGTAAACGGGCTCATTGCCCTTGGCCCAGTTCATATCTTTGAGAGGCAGTCCACGGTTATCAAAAAGCATGGGCACATTGCCTTTACCGTAATCATAGAGCGCCATCTGATTATTCGCCGTCTGACCATCATCAACATAGCCCCAGCGATTGCCAAAACTCATCACGCGCACAGGCAGTTTTTCAGGGTTACCCAAGGCCCAACGTGCCACATCCAATTGGTGTGGCCCCTGATTGCCTATATCTCCGTTGCCATAAGCCCACTGCCAATGCCAGTCGTAATGGAACTTCTCCCGCATGATAGGAGCCGCTTCACGAGGTCCTGCCCAAAGATCGTAGTTCACTGTCTTGGGTGCCTCTTTCGGGGCACTGACTTTGCCAATGCTCTGACGGGCCTTGTAGTTCACGCCACGGGAAAGAGTCATCTTGCCGAGGGCTCCGCCTTTGACGTATTCCATCACTTCTGCCCAACCAAGGTCGGAGCGACGTTGCATACCGTGCTGGAGGATGAGCTTACCTTCGACAGAGGCACCAGCCTTCACCAAGGCTGCGCCTTCATGGATGTTATGGCAAACAGGTTTTTCCACGTACACATGCTTACCCGCCGCTAACGCAGCCATGGCAATCAAGGTGTGCGTGTGATTCGGTGTCGCGATAGTGACCGCATCAATGTCCTTGTCTTCACAAAGCTTACGATAATCCTCGTAAGTCTTTACGGTGATATTGTTCTTAGCAAGTGAGGCGACATGTTTTGCCATCACCTCAGAATCCACATCGCACAAGGCAACAATGCGGACACCTTTAATCTTAAGCAGGTTACCAATGTGACCTGCGCCTCGCCCATTAAAACCGATGACGGCGATACGAATGTCTCCGTTGGAACCTGCGGCCTTTGACCAAGTGGGCAATGCGAGCGCGGTGCCTGCATACAGTGTGCTTTTCAGCACATCACGACGTTTCATTTGAGATGTTGTTGAGTTCATGTTGGTATCTAGTTTTAGCATTGATAAGAAAAGTGCTGGCAGCGGTGGGGCTATAATTAGAGAGCTTACTCTCCGGAGTATCCCTTGAATTTCTCCGTCAGTTTCTCCGGAGTGGGCTGCCCTTTGGCTAAATAAAAACGGTAACGTAAGGGTAAGCTTTCACCTTTGTTGATTTTATAATTGCCCTTGTCTTCCTCTTGATCTTTGGGTAGTGCCTCAAAGTCGTGCTGACCAAATGGATTAGCAGCAAACAAGCCATAGTCACGCGCATGCCACCAAGTAGGGGCACGGAAATTTTTCGGATGCTCAAACATACTCACTCCGACCATTGCCCCTTTGGGATCGGGACCATAATAGCAAACCCAACTGGCTTTCTTGCCCCAGATATCTTTGTCTTTATGACTCTGATTGTTGAATGCATGCCCTTGGGCACCCTCTCCCTTAAGACTCAATGAAGAGCAAAGCCGAATCGCCATGGTACCCTCCTTAGTGTCTCCGAGCACGACATCGCCCTCACTGGCTTTAAGGGTGATATCGAAGTCGATGAATCTTTCCCCGTCAGATAGTGCGGTGATCGATATCTTGCGTAAATCGGTCATTTGAACCTTACCATCAGGCGATACCCATTTAGTCTCGGCCTCAAAACTCCCCTTGGCACCCTCTGATTTTATCTCACCAAATTTCACGTGCTCCTGTTTGCCAAAATTCTTCTCCTCACTCCAGAAGTCCATACCGTTGAGCGAACCATGCGCAAACCAGAGACCTCGATGGTGCTTATGGTCCTTGGGTTCACCTGCGACGTCATCCTTCATAGGAAAATTGCGCACAATGTTCTCTCCAGCAGCTCCTACGACGGGATAAAAGAAAGGACGGGGCACATCCTTGATATGATACTCGGTGAATAATTTCCCGTCGACCTCGATTCTTATTCCATTGTCACTGGGTTTTAGTGACACCGTTTGGGCGCTCAAAAATACTGTTGAAAAAATCAGTAACACAAAAAGTAAGAGGAAACGCTTCATGGAGTATAAAATAGAGTGGGGGTAAAGGTATGTATTACAGAATACTTTTAAAATAGCTCTGTGGATAGTAGGGAAGTAACATGATCTGGTAGGATTGTTCGCCCGCAGACCCGACGCATTAAGCTGCAATGTGAAAATTCATGTTAGGATAAAATCATTGTGTTGTCAGGAGTCGGCGTTTTATGGTTCTACTCTTGAGTCTATGGATAACAGAGATTTATTGAGAAACTATCTTGCCTCCCCAACATTATCATAAGAATTCAGGGCTATTTATATAGATATCAGGTCGCACGCAGTATGCGCATTTTTAATCACTGCGCCGCTGTGGCCTGTGTATGCAAAGTGCTTGAACTCACTACGACACGCCACAACACTTAGAGCTTGGGCGCACGCCACCTGAAATCAGCTCATGAAGATCAACTCACCGACGTCCACCCATCACGAGATGAGTTCTTGGCGTAATCCCTTCACTCTGATTTTGGGCCTGTTATCACTTGCCTTGGTGATAAGTCTCATTTTCACGGGCAAAACTTGGGCAACCGCTTTGCCTGACATTTCCGCAAAAAATATCAAAAGGTCGACACTCGATTATGTGCACTGGGGTCTCTGGTGGGCTGGTTGTGGTAATGCCATTTTGTGCGTAGCACTGGCCATAAGCGCCAAATGGTGGGCTGGTAATGACAAATCTACCGTTTGGAATTTAGGTTTCAAGACAACCCCAGCATCACTAAGTCGACAGGGATGGATCTGTCTCTTAATCATACTTATGGGAGCTGGCGCACTGCGCTGGGCTCGCATGGACCTGAGTTTTTATAATGATGAAGCGCATACTTTTCGACGCTACATTGCCGGACAAAACATGCTGCAACCCAACGGCTCCATCAAGTGGCGACAAGTTACTTGGGCGGAAACTCTTTGGTTGAATAAAATCGGGAATAACTCACCGCCATTCACTGCACTTAGCCGGCTAAGTTATGAGAGTTGGAGAAAAATAACAGCAGCAGCACCAGGCAAAGTTAACGAAACTGCCGTGAGACTGCCTGCATGGATAGCGGGGATGATGAGTCTAGTCATACTTTTTTTAGTCCTACGACGTCTCCTCCCGCAGAGTTCTGCCTGTTATTGGATGTTACTTTTTGCAGCGCTCCACCCTTGGCATCTGCGTTATTCAACCGAGGCACGTGGTTATGGAGTTATGCTACTCGGTGTAACTGGCTGCTTCTACCTTTTACTTCGCGCTACCGAGGATGGGCGTTGGAGATGGTGGCTCGGCATGGGGGTAGTCCAATTCCTCACGGTCTGGTCATTTTCAGGAGTTCTTTTTTTCATGCTGTTTTTCAACAGCTTTATGTTGTTGTGGTTCGGCCTGATTCTAAAACGAACAGGGAGCTCCATGGCAACTTTGTGTCGTCCTTTGTTAAGCATGTTACTGGGCGCAATGTTGACCTTACAACTGTCGCTCCCCTCGATCATTCAGCTCGCGGTATCATTGCGAGACAACGCCGCGGTGCGAGGTGCCATGGGAATGGATTGGTGGCAAGACGTGCTGGGTGGCCTACTTGCAGGAATTCGCTGGGTGGATAAGGATGTCACGAATCCTCAGAATTTGGCCCTAAGTCGGATCTTGTCAGCTTCCCCTTGGGTCTGGTTTTTGATGGTGCCTCCCTTAATTTTACTTGGCGTAGGCATGATCAGACTTCTGAGAACCAACCACGCGGCGAGGATACTCATATTGAGCGCACCGCTGGCAATTTTTTCTAGTTGGATGATCCTCAGTCGACAGGAAAAATACCTTCATGTCTGGTATGTCCTTTACGCATTGCCAGGGCTGCTTTTAGCGTGGTCTGCAGGCGCTGCGCATTTATCATCCTGGAGCAAAAATCCGGCCATTCAGAAATTGCTCATGATTGCGCTAGTTTTATGGACAGGCTCATGGCTCAGTCTGGATTGGCATCTTCTGCAGCATGGAAAAGAAAACATTCGCGGCCTTAGTGATGCGGTGCCCAAGAATGCAATCTTCGGCTCCTTATTTTCTGATGTGGATGTTTACTACCCGTCCGTCGAAGTGCTCAAAGAGAAAGCGGATGTCGAAAGATTAATCGCAAAAGCTCAGATAGAAAAGAAGCCTCTCTACCTGAGTTTTGC
>VFKY01000007.1 GCA_009885275.1 Verrucomicrobiota bacterium
AAAGTCAGATGAAAGCTGGAGGACTCGTTTCGGGCCTTATTCTGATGCAAGTAGTACTTGTCACCCTAATGGCCTCCAACAATGCGGCTCGTGAAATTGCTGGGGAGCGAGATATTCTCGAACGGGAACGCCTTGGCGGTCTTAGTGCATTCAGCTATGTACTGAGTAAAGTGCTATTTTTAGGCACCTTTGTTCTTGCTCAAGCCTTATGGATGGGGCTTTTCGTGGAGGTTGTTTGCAACGGGATTCCTGGTGACTTACCTATCAAACTCCTGCTGCTGGTAATGGCCTCTGCTGCCATGACTTTCATTTGCTTGGGCATCTCGGCATTGATGCGCTCACCAGAAAAGGCAACCATTCTGTGTATCTACTTAGTGGGATTTCAGCTTCCACTCAGTGGCGCGGTGTTGGCATTGCCCAGAAAGGTTGAAATGTTTGTGCAGCCATTCATAGCCGCTTACTGGAGTTGGTCTGGAAGCCTCACCACCATGAAGGGTACCAGCCCAAAATTCTATGACGCGGTGAAAACCGTGACTGATACGCATCTTGAACCTTCAAATATTGCCCTGTTCGTCCTTGGCTTGCATGTTGTAATCGGCTTGGTGCTGGCCTATGCAGGCACTAAGCAATCTCAATGGGATTAACTATTGTTTTAAGCGAAACTTTATTTATTCATCGCCATTCAACATTGCTGGACACACTCATAAATTATTTTATATGTTCTCGCTGAAAGCTTGATTCCCCCTATTTGAACCCCTGACATCACTAATAACTCATGGCCCGTCGTGCCAAATCTTCATTCAAGCCTGCTCATCTTATCAGTGTTTTTGCTCTCGTCGGAGTTCTTGCCTATGGCGGCTACAGCCTTATGCGGCGCAGTGCTTCAGATGGTAATTTTGCCGGAAGCACCGAACTAAACGCCCAAGAATATCTAGAAAACTCCAATGCCTTAAGCGGCAATACCTATCGCATCGAAGGCATTGTCGATGAACGACTCGATAACTGGCGCTCGAATGAGGGGCGACTTTTCAGCGTTTTGATTGATGACGGAAACAACACAACCCCTGTCCCAGTCCTTGTTCCTTCAAAGTTCAGCGGAACAAACATTCAGCGCGGTCAACGTTTCAAATTCAAGGTCACCGTCTTATCAGCATCAGGACTCCTCGAAGTTGTTGATGTATCAAAATCATAAAATTGATCCCGTAAACAAGTGAGTCTTGTCATTGGTGGGAAAAAAAATTAGAATAAAGATTATGAAGACTATTCTGAGCATACTTTCCGTTGCCTGCTGCCTTCACCCTTATATTCTGAAAGCGCAGGTATTACCCCAAGGCGGAGCAGCTCCAGCGCCGAACGTTGACACAGCCCCCCAGCAGTCACCACCCAAGAAAAGCCCCGTACTCGGTGATGCTCTTCCCGCCTTCGACCCAGGTTCTGAGACTGCCACATGGGATGGCAAAATGTGGAACGTTAGCAACAATCGGATGTTTCGCGCCCGTTTAGAAAAGTATCTGGCTACCCCCGAGGCCAATACACCGGAAGATCAAGCATACCGAGATATTTTAGATCAAATTTCCCAAGCACTTGCCCCTACCAGTAGTAATGGCAAACAAAGTCTCCCAAAAGCAGTGGCACTCCTGCCAGCCGCAGCTCAATTTAAAATCGACGCCAAACTCTGCGACACACTCGCTAATGGTATATACGGTGTCTGGTTGTCTCAAAAAAATACCGTCAATCTGAGGCAGACCAACGATGAAATGAAGCGTCAGGTAAACACGATGCATTTCATGGGCAAAAATGCTACGGACCCCTTAAGCGCTCGTGCCGCAACTGCGGCCGGTGGTGGAAGCCCAGGATCGACCACGACAACAGGCTCCGGAAATACAACTACAACTACTACAACTGGTGGAGGTGGAGGAGGAGCCAATCGCGGCGGAGGAACAGCTCAACAGGCCGTATCTCAGCTTGGTGATGTTGCTAAGTATTCGAAGGATATTTTAGAGCTTGAAGCCAAAATGAAGATAAATGATCTGGCCATGGGCGCCTCTCAAGTCACCGCTAAAGCTGAATTTCAAGCGCTAATCATCCAATTTTCCATCCAGCGCCGTTTTGAGCATGTCGTTCTTGCTTGCCGCTTTTATCGTCATCTGTTTTCTGATGCTGATGGAATCATGCAACTCCAAAAAGGTTCAGATGCAGAGAAAATGTTCGCTACCAGTCTCGGCACATCCCCTACTATTGGAGCACTTGATGCTTTTGCCAATGAAGCCATTCGCGATGTTGACGAGGCTGTACAGGCTTTTGACTCACTACTTGAACGGGGCGATCTTGCCAGTGCCAGCCAGCGCATCGGTGAAGCCTTCATGATCGGTGAATATTTACCTCGTGTCCGCCGTGTGCCCATGACTCAAAAACTCAAGGTTCTAGATTTCACACGTGATGGAAATCAACTCATATCGGCCATGGAGATGAAGGATTACACCCTTGCTGACACTCTTGTAGTCAAGATGATAAAAGATGCCAAGGACTTCGACTACAGTAAGCCAAAAGCGGTGATAGAAACGGCACGAACCATTAGTGATATGCATCTGAACAAAGCCAAGGTGGCCGCAATGCAAGGCGATCAAAAAGCAAGTGCGGAAGCCCTTACCGAAGCCGCTACGATGTGGCCGACCAATCCTAAGTTAAAAGAGTTTACCAATATGATTGGGAGCAATGCCGATGTAAAAACACAAGCCACATTGGATCTGGATCGGCTTCTTAGTCAGCGGAATTACCGCCAAATATATAATGATCAAGGGCGTTATCTTGCTTCAGTTATCGATGACCCAGCTCGTCAGGAGTCACTCAAGAAAGTACTTACGGACATGAATAAGGTAAACCTTGTGATCGCCGCTGCCACCGGTCTTTCGCAGAACAGCAACTTGCCTGGTGCTTGGGAAACGATTGAGAAGGCATACAAGGATTACCCCGATGACCCCGAAGTCGCGCGCCTTCGTTCGGACTTCAGCGTAAAGGCCACTGATTTTGTAGGTGCCCTGCAAAAAGCCAAACAACATGAGGATCGCAAACAATACGGATCAGCCATAGGATGGTATCTCAAGGCCAAAAACCAATACCCTCCCAGTGAATTCGCACGTGAGGGTATCAGCCGTCAAGTCGACAAGCTTCGCAATAGCGTAGAACAGTAACTGGCATTTTCTTGCTCACAGCGCACTCCGTCATCACTGTATTTTTCATATCCCTTATCCCTTACCAACTTTTCACTTCCTGTCACTCAATTACCTTCGATCTCAAATCTCTCAGCGCACACAAGCCCCCAAAGTCTGCGCCCTTCATCGGGCGCGCGCCATCTGTGCGCGTTCCGCCAAAGCGATGGCGCTGACTCTCAAACACCGCATCCACATACGCCGACTGCACCGCCCATGCCGTCGCCTCGTTGATATTCCACAGTTGGTGTCGCGGGATTGGTAACATATTCCTGCACACTCAGGCCGCCACTGTAAACGATAGCGGTGGTTTGACCGCTCTCCGTGCGGGTTACCCGACGCGTGCGGTAATCGTAACGATACCCGTGCGTTCCTCCACTGGACAGGGTCACTTGGTTCAACGATTCTGTTTGTCCCATGTGTAAGTCTTGGTGCTCACCACTGCGCCTTCGGTCAAGCTCTCGGCGCTCCGGTTCCCTGCGGTATCATAGGCTAAATCCGGTGCGAAGATCGCCAAGCCAGAGGCGCTAGTGAGCAACCCAACCACGAAGGTCAAAACGAAAACTTGGAGTGTTGATGGGCGATTGAGAAGCAAAACGAGATTTTGTTGATGGTAGGCAACGTCAGCAGGCAATCAACGCTTCACACTGAAGCTCAAATGTCCACCGCTGTCCGTCTTCAAAATCATTCGTCAGAGTATTATCGTTTATGGACTTCGTTGGTTTTCACTAATATTTACACTCATATCATATTTTAATTGCTTCTATGGAAATTATCAGATTATAATCACTATCGTTCTCCTATTAAAAACTCGTCATCACTTGTCGCCATGCAAACCACTCATGATATCCCTTGCTTTGAAAATAACGGAGCACTCGTGGCGCGTGATTATGGTAAAATTAGCGTGACTGAGGTCACTAATGGTTTTGGTTTTCATATCCGCGCTTGTAATCCCCTTGCCCATCCTTCCTTATTCATCGGACTAACAACACTTAATGCACTGCAACCTGTGACCTTTGCCGTGCGGGTAAACTTGGAATCCGGCGAAATATGGGATATTGGCAACAACACAGGGGTGCTGGGTTGGTTGGATCGGGATTTATGGCCGAGCGCCACTGAAGAATATCCACTGGTGCTACGCTGGGAAATTGAGCACACAGGGCACTCGCTTATTCCGCGTTTATTGATTGGTGAAGAAGAATGGCTTTACCCTTCTGTAGTTTTTCCCGGTGACGCCGATTTCACCGCACTTGCTGGACATGATATGGAGGATTTAACCATCAGTGACGTCTATTCACCTGGTTATGTTTGGTCGCTCGATCGCTTGAAGTAAATCCCTTCAGTTAACCGCTTTTTTCTAGCATATCATTCGACCGTGGATAAGCGTGGAGTCATGTCATTTATACACGACGACTTCCTTCTTACGACTAAAGCCGCGCAACGTCTCTACCATGAGTTCGCAGAAAACGAGCCTATCTACGATTACCACACTCATCTGCCTATTGATGAAATTGCGCGCGATCAACGTTTTGAAACCCTCTCCCATATCTGGCTTGGTGGTGATCATTACAAATGGCGAGCCATGCGAGCAAATGGAATCCCTGAAAGCCACGTTACTGGCTCCGCTTCGTGGAAAGACAAATTTCTCGCTTTTGCGAAAACTGTTCCCCACACTCTTCGCAACCCTCTTTACCACTGGACAGCACTGGAGCTAAAACGCTTCTTTGGCATTGATGAATTACTCAGCGAAAAGACTGCCGAAAACATTTGGGCTAGATGCAATGAGCAACTGGCCACACCAGAGTTCTCCTGTCGGAATCTTCTCACGCGCTCCAATGTCCGTGTTGTTTGTTCCACCGATGATCCTACAGATTCACTAGAACATCATGAGGCTGTGGCCAATATCTCCGGGTTTCATGTCAAAGCATATCCTACCTTCCGTCCTGATGCTGGCATGCGTTTGGAAGATGTGACCGCATGGAATACATGGACAGATAAGCTCGCGGGGGTCAGCGATGAAGCCTGTGACTCACTGGATTCTTTTCTCAACGCTTTAAGAAAACGGCATGATTTTTTTCATGCCATGGGCGGGAGATTGAGTGATCACGGTCTCTCATCGATGGATACGGAAACCGCCACCGATAGTGAAGCCAAGGACATCTTTGACAAGGCTCGCGCCAAGCAATCCATTAGTGCCTTAGAAGTTATGCGTTTCCGCAGTTACCTCATGCTTTACTTCGGTCAACTCGATGCTGAAAAGGGATGGACGAAACAACTTCACCTCGGCGCCTTACGCAATGCCAACACCCGTTTGTTTGAAAAAATCGGACGCGACATTGGTTGTGATTCTCCAGACGACCCATCGCATGCGGCAGGTTTGAAGTTCTATCTCGACACACTGGAGCAACGCGGTCATCTGCCAAAAGTCGTACTCTATAATCTTAATCCAAAAGATAACTATGTCTTCGCAAGTATCATCGGCAATTATCAAGGTAATGAACAAGGTATAGCTGGTCGTCTTCAGTTCGGCTCAGGCTGGTGGTTTCTTGATACCATGGAAGGCATGGAGTGGCAGATCAATGCACTGAGTTCTACCGGATTACTCAGTCATTTTGTGGGTATGCTGACTGATTCCCGCAGCTTCCTCTCCCCTCCCCGCCACGAATACTTCCGTCGTATCCTGTGCAACCTTGTGGGCAAGGATATGGACAACGGCTTACTCCCTAATGATTACGAGCTCGTCGGCACTATGGTCAAACGCATCTCCTATGCGAATGCACAAGAGTTCTTTGGTATGGATGTAGCGAAGAGTTGATGGAGTTTAGAGGGTTGAGACGCGGTGCTTGTTGAATATCATAGGGCAAGAATCGCTCCCATAGCTTGACACTCCATCAATCCAGTATTGATCTCATTACAATCACAAACTTGGACAACATCTAACTCAACCAGAGCAAAGCTCGTCTCAACCATTTCAACTCATGTCTCAATCCCAACGTATTCTCGTCACTGGTGGCTCAGGTTTCATTGGATCAGCCCTTGTCTGGGCACTCAATCAACGTGGACAGGAAAACATTGTCATCACTGATCGTCTCACCAGTGATGAGAAATGGAAGAACCTCGTGGCATTGAAGTATGCAGACTACATGGATGCGGAGGACTTAATCGATGCGGTGGCCTATGAGCCAGAGACGCTGGGCAAGTTTGACTATATCTACCATCTCGGCGCAAACTCTGCGACTACCGAGCGTGACGCGCAGCACTTGATGAAGAACAATTTTGAATACACCAAGGTTCTTGCTCATTGGGCATTGGAAACTGGTGCTCGATTTGTCTACGCTTCATCTGCTGCAACTTACGGTGACGGGGAATATGGTATGGATGATCGCCTGGAAAATCTGCACGCGCTTCGACCTCTAAATATGTATGGCTACTCGAAACACCTTTTCGATCTGTATGCGAAGCGCGCCGGAATCGCCGACAAGATGGTCGGTTTGAAATACTTCAATGTTTACGGCCCGAATGAAAATCACAAGGGCGACATGCGTTCCGTGGTGAACAAAGCGTTTGATCAGATTCGCAGTGAAGGCAAAGTGCAGCTCTTTAAATCGCATCGTCCCGATTACAAAGATGGCGAGCAGATGAGGGATTTTCTGTATGTGAAGGATGCGGTGAACATGACCATTCACCTTGCAGAGACTCCAACCGCAGGCGGGCTTTATAATCTCGGATCAGGGGAAGCTCACACTTGGTTGGAGTTGACCAACAGCATCTTCGCGGCACTAAATTTGAAACCTAACATAGAGTTCGTCGATATGCCGGAACATCTGCAAGCCAAGTATCAATACTATACCTGCGCTGACATTATGAAGCTGCGCGCCTCTGGTTATGACGATAAAGTCACTTTGCTTGGTTACGCCGTTGCGGACTACGTGAATAACTATCTGGTGCCTAACAAGCTATTGGGTGATTAACCAAGATTCTTCCATTGAGATAATCACGGCTGCAATTTGTGCTCAGTCGCATCAATATACACATCAACCTGCTGTCCGACATAGAGCGGTGAAGCATCAATGGGACGTTGCATGCTGTAGATGACTTGCAGCACTCGAGTATCGACTCGCTCTGTGCTTGCACCAGTCAGCGATACTTTCGGTATGACAAAAGGCTCCACACGCACAAACTGTAACTGGATCGGATTCTTGGTGTCACCCTTGATATAAGCCGTGGCTGATTGCCCATTTCGAATTCTAACAGCATTCTGCTCATCAACATCGGCTCGCACTTGGAGCTTCTCTAAATCACCCAGAACCATGAGCGGAGCTTTCGAGATGTTGGCAGCAAATTCACCAGCGCGAGTGTTCAATTGCAAAACAACTCCCGCTTGAGGCGCCTTTACCATGAGTCGATCAATGAGAAGTTCGACCTGTTGAACATCTGCCTTACTGGCATTTAATTCAGCTTTACTGGCCAAAAGTTGAGCGCCACTGATGCGAAAATCATTCTCTCTAGAACGAATTTCATCGATGCTCAAAGCCCGAATTTCTGGAACCAATTTCACCCGATCCAACAAGTCCTTTGCTTTAGCGAGATTCGTATTTTGCACTTCAACCTTGGCATTTGCTACCTCAATCATAGACCGCAACTTAACCAATTGCGCCTGTAAATCTCGATCATCAATCCTGAATAGAGGTTGCCCTGTCTTCACTTTATCATTCACGCCTACATATACTTCCGCTACTAATCCAGCAACCGGAACCCCGATGGAAACATTTTCGCTGAGCGCCTCCAAAATACCGGTAGCGGCCACTGTGCTAGCATAGGGTTTATCAGGAGGACTGATCGGCGGAGACGGCATCTTTATGTCTTTCCCCTGCATACGAGTAACGATAAAAGTGATGAAAACAAATCCAACAAGAGCACCGATGAATGTGATATAGCGAATGAGTTTTGAGAATATCATAATAG
>VFKY01000101.1 GCA_009885275.1 Verrucomicrobiota bacterium
AGCGTGGTTTCAGAGATCGTTAAAGCGCATCACGGCGAAGTGCGGGTAAAAAATCGTCCCGAAGGTGGCGCTTGTGTCACCGTGTCTTTGCCCTCTATTTCTTAGTCTCCTAATTCTAATATGTCGCACATTCTCATCATCGAAGACGAAGCCGCGCTGGCCTCTGCACTGGCCATGCTGGCCAAACGCATGGGGCACGAAGCGGTGACTTGTGCTTCTGCTGCGCTGGGATTGCAGAGGCTGGCTCAGAGCAAACCAGCATTGGTTATCCTCGATATTGGACTACCAGACCGTCCGGGTTTGGAGGTGCTCAAAATTATCCGCGAACACGATACCGCGCTGCCAGTGCTGATCATCACGGCCCATGGCAATCTTAACAATGCGGTTGAAGCGAAGAAGCGCGGCGCTTCCGGTTATCTCGTTAAGCCACTCGATCTACGGGAACTGGAGCAAACTTTGAAAGCTTTGTTACAGGTCGATGTCAGCGCTGAGGTCGCTTCGGCACCGACGCCTAAAGTGGCATCGGATGCTGCGCTACTTATAGGCAGTGCCCCTGCAATGCAGCCTGCTTTTGCTGCCATCGCCCACGCCACCGCTTCCGATGCTCCCGTGCTTATCACAGGGCCGACTGGGATTGGCAAATCATTGGCTGCTCGTGTGATCCATTTGCATAGTCGGCGTCACGCGTCTCCGTTTGTCACATTATCCTGTGCCAGCCTTCCTGAGAACCTTTTGGAAAGCGAAATTTTCGGACATGAAAAAGGAGCCTTTACCGGGGCGGTGGCGAGTAAGCAGGGGCATATTGAACGAGCCGCTGGCGGGACGCTGTTTCTCGATGAAATTGGTGAAGTTTCGCTGGCGATGCAGGTCAAGCTGTTGCGCTTTGTGGAGGACAAAATTTTCACCCGACTCGGCGGACGCGAGGAGTTGAAGGTGGATTTGCGCATCATCGCAGCGACGAATCAGGATCTGACTTTGGCCGTGGCAGAGAAGCGTTTTCGGGAAGACCTGCTCTATCGGTTGCGGGTGCTGGAAGTGAAGTTACCCGCGTTGAAAGAACGCATGAGCGATCTACCGGGATTGTGTTCTTACTTGCTGGCGGGAATTGTCGGCGATCGCAAACTCATGGTTTCCGAAGAAGCCCTCAACGTGCTCAAACAACACAACTGGCCCGGCAATGTCCGGGAATTGCGCAATGCCTTGGAACACGCCGCTGCTGTCTGCACCGGCACCGTGATTCTGGCTTCGCATCTTCCTGCTGAACTACGGTCGAGCTCTATTGCTGGTGGAGCCTCAACCACAAATGTGCTTGATGCGGCCCTTCACGAATGGGTCGAAGCACGGTTGGCCGAAGGCTTGAAATATGATGCCCTCCACGATGATCTGGAGAGTAAGTTACTAGCCGCACTCCTGCCGCGCTTTGAGAACAAACCCACCATCATGGCGAGAGAACTGGAGATGAATCGGGCGACGTTGAGGAAGAAAATTAAGACGGGGGAGTGAGGTGGGGGCAATGACAAAGTAGAAGGCTTGTCCCCAAGCCTTGTGATTTTAAGTAGTGACGGCATCTTGCCGTCAGCAACGGTAGGTAAAAACATGACGGCAAGATGCCGTCACTACCAGCGAACGACAAGGCTTCTTCTTTGTAAAACAGGATAGTCTCCACGTCTGTGGCAGATGGTCGTGAAAACAATCCACAAAGAGCTCAATCACTCCGGTAAAAGGCGCAGGTAACGCCACTACTCGCGACAAAAGGACAGATGAAAAGTTTTGAAACAATGTGTCAGTCCAACGTCTTAGTTATACCTTTGCAAGAGCCAGCGATTCGCCGTCTATTTGCTCTGTCGCCAAGCCGAAGGAGTATGAATCGGCGATGCAAATCGTTGCATTGTCGAGTGTCGCAAACGCCTCCTCTGCAAGAACTGACGCTGCAATCCGAAAGAAGTTGTCGAATTTGAGGTGACCGTAGCCAGTCGCGAGCGCTGACAAAGCTATAGTACGAATATCGCCAGACTCAACACACTGGCTTAGGCTCGCTCTCAATACACCTGCTACTATATCCTCTGTTGTGGCATAGAATCCGTCACAAGGGATCGTGTGAAAGACTTTCTTGTATGTCATGCCCTTGCTTACATGCTGAAACACTGAGCCCTGATCAGCAAATTTGATTTTTCGGTCGCTAAGTAGTGCGTGGAGATCCACTTGAACTTGCTTGCCGTAGCGTTCAACTAAGCAAGCACCGACGCCCCCACTGCAATTCAAAAGAACGTTGGTCGAGTAAATCAGCGCATCAGCAGGCAGGTCGAGAACGTCAATATTTTGGATTCGTGCGATCATAGTATTCTTGGCAGAACAGTTGCTTCAGTTGTGTGGGTCAACACCTTATAGTCCTTAAACCCAGCGACGTTGCCGAAGATTTTCCATGGCTGACTTCAGGAAGATACTCTTATTCTTGAGCATCGGTTTCATTTTCAAGCTTGGTAGCCTCTGATTCCGCCTTGGGTTTAATCTTCGCTGGTGCCGGTTTTACCGATGAACCAAAAAAGAGTGGCTGGGAATTGCCTTGGTGTTGCGATTTTCTGCCGTGGTGAGGGGCATTGTGGGAAAGGCGGGGGCGAAATTTCTGATTTTTCACGAAGTTATATCGCGCAGACTTAAAAAAATTCCATTTTGAATAAAAAAATCAACGCGTAAAGGCTTTGATTGTCTGTGATTGCTCAAATTAAGAGTTTTTTGTGGGAATATTGTATCAACAGGAGACTCTCAACCGTTATAAGAAACAACTCGGCCTACGTAGGCAAAAAACTAAAACACAAAATACACCGGATATAATTCATGAAAAAAATACTCACACTTCTCGCCGCCACCTTCTTTGCTCTCCCGCTTTTCGCCGGTGAGTTCCCTGATATCAGTATTGTAGAACTGAAAAAAGCCATCGCTGACAAGAAAGTTACAGTGGTCGATGTCAATGGCTCTGACTCCTACAAGCAAGGTCATGTGCCTACTGCCGTTGATTTTCAGTCCAACATGAAAGATTTAGCATCAAAACTCCCTGCGGATAAGGGTGCATTGATTGTTGCCTATTGTGGTGGTCCTTCTTGCAATGCTTACACCAAGGCCGCAAACGCAGCGGTCGCTCTTGGTTACACCAATGTGAAGCATCTTTCTGCGGGCATCTCTGGATGGATGCAGGCGGGTGAAAAAACAGATAAATAATCACTTATCGCTTTCCTTGCCCAACGAAGTCATTGGCTTCGTTGGGCATTTTTATTAAGCCTCATTTTGCCACATGAAACAAATCATCGTTCTACTCGCTGCGTTCCTCATTCCTTTTGCCGTCTTTGCTGAGGAGAATGGAAAATCCACCGCTTATACAGCAGAAGTAACAGGTGTGGTTTGTGCTGCTTGTAAGATGCACATCACCGCAGCCCTCAAAAAACTGCCTGGAGTGGATAAAGTAGAGTTCGCTAAAGGCGAGAAGGAAGGGGCGCAAAAAGTCACCTTTGCCTCGACTACAGCGAGCCTGACCAAAGATGATGCGACTAAAGCTTTAGGCGATGCCGCCAGCCAATACTCAATCGTCTCTCTGAACAAGGCGAAATAACTTTCACTAAATACGAACCTGTCCTATTTATCCATTTATCTCAAAACCAAACATTATGAAAACACTGACTAAATTCCTCGCCGTGGCAGCCTTGGCCATCACCTCACTTTCTCTGGCTGCTGATTTTCCCAAGGGCAGTCCCAAGTTTGAGCACAGCCTCCGTAGTGCTCTTAATGATGCCAAGAAAAATGGCAAACCCATCGTCGCAGTGTTTTCTGCGGTGTGGTGTGGCCCTTGTCAGGTAATGAAAAAAGACGTTTATCCCAGCGCAGAGGTGACAGCCTATCATGACAAGTTCAACTGGGCTTATCTGGATACCGATGACAGCAGCAACGAAAAAGATGCCAAGAAATTTGGTGTTAGCGGTATCCCTCACATTCAATTTATTGATGCAGAGGGCAAAGCGATCGACAAGCAGGTCGGATCGAACTCTGCGGCTGATTTTGCTAAGACCTTGGAAGGGGTGCTTAAGAAGGTAGCTAAGTAGCCTGAATCGAGTTTATTTTTCATAAACCGCAGCGCTGAAAAGCTCTGCGGTTTTTTTATGGGTGAATCTTGGCAAACCCTGACTTGCGTCCCTTGTCAAAAGCGAGTAGAGCGTGCGCCGAATCATACATGAAAGCCATTCTCGCACTGGAAGACGGACGTTATTTTGAAGGTGAATCCTTTGGCGCATCAGCGACGCACACGGGGGAAATTTGCTTTAATACCTCGATGACAGGTTATCAGGAGGTTCTCACCGATCCCTCTTATCGTGGTCAAATGGTTGCCATGACCTATCCGTTGATTGGAAATTATGGCGTGAACAGTCTGGATATGGAGAGTTCTCAGCCCCATGTCCGTGGCTTTATCATAGAAGAGCTTTGTCAGACTCCGAGTAACTGGCGCAGTGAAGAATCGCTTGATGCCTACCTGAAGCGTTGGAATATTCCTGGCATCCAAGGGATTGATACTCGGGCTTTGACCAAGCATCTGCGTACACTGGGTGCCATGCGCGCCGTCATCACTAGTGAAGTGTCCAGCGTGGCGGAAGCGGTGAAGCTTGCAAAAGAGAGCCCCTCTATGGAGGGCAGTGACTATGTGAAAGAAGTCACGACAAAAGATATCTATCGCTGGGACGCGACCGATTCCGAGAGTCGTCGCTGGGACATTCCAAATCCCAGTCAGGGAACCATCGGTGGGGACGAAGGATATTTTCATCCGTTGGGGAAAGCCAAGTATCGTGTGGTGGCCTACGACTTTGGGATTAAGCGGAATATTTTACGCTGTTTACGCCAGTCAGGATTTGAAGTTCAAGTGGTTCCAGCGACGACTAAAGCGGAAGAGGTGTTGGCATTAAAACCTGATGGTGTTTTCCTGAGTAATGGCCCTGGGGACCCTGCGGCACTAGATTATATTCACGAGGAGATCCGTAAACTTGTGCCGCATCAGCCGATATTTGCGATTTGTCTGGGGCACCAAATTCTGGGTCACGCCTTTGGTGGCAAGACCTTCAAGCTCAAGTTTGGTCATCGCGGCGGCAATCAACCCGTTAAAGATTTACGCAGCGGTAAGATTTCTATTACCAGCCAAAACCATGGTTTTGCGGTGGATGCTGAGTCCTTGCCGTCCAATGTGGAAGTCACGCATATCAATCTCAATGATGGTACCGTCGAGGGATTAAGGCACAAGGAATGGCCTGTTTTCAGTGTGCAATACCATCCTGAAGCTGCTCCCGGACCCAACGATGCCAGTTACTTTTTCACAGAATTTGCCAATTTGATTGAAGCTTCCCGCTGAATCCGCTAGAAACATCACTGTTATGCTGAAAATTCGCCTTATTACGCCCGACGGCCAGAAATTTGAGTTTGAACTCACGATTGATCAAGCGCGCATTGGTCGTGGTTTGGACAACGATATCGTAGTTCCTGATCCCTCGGTTTCCACTAACCATGGTGAATTGCTTTTAAAGAGTGATGGGCGCGTAGAGATTCACGATTTAGGCTCGACCAACGGGACTCATGTCGATGGAGTGCGCGTCGAAAGCATCATATTGGGGGACGGCGGTGTTTTTAAGCTCGGTAATGTGGATGGATTTGTCATCAGCGACACCCCTTCCGCCGTTACTGCCTCTGCCACTTCGGAAGATGATTCAGTGGATGATAGCCCCAAACAAGTGGCTGCAGCACCTGCCAATCAGTATCACCAACATTCAGCACACTCTGCTGTTTCAACTCTCGGCGGCACCCCTTGTCCGACACAAAAACGACGCGGCTTTGGACTCAAGGCCAAGGAAAAAGATTCCAGTGGCAGTGCACTTTTTGCATTGGCCTTCTGTGGTCTCGCTGCCGCCGCTGCCGCCATCTTTATGATTCTTAAGATGGGAGCTTGATCCGATGTGATCGCCTCCTGCCGGTTGTTTGGATTATGTGCCAAACGCTGGTTCAGCGCGTGCCGTGCATGCGATGACGCGTCTTCCCTTTTGACTTATCCCTTTTCCCTCTTCATACAATATTATGTCCAATACTATCATCGTCGGTCTCCAATGGGGAGACGAAGGCAAAGGCAAAATCGTTGATTATCTCACCGAGAGTAGCGATATCGTAGCACGTGCTCAAGGCGGAAGTAACGCCGGTCACACGGTCATCAATGATGGAGTGAAATACGTCTTGCACCTTGTTCCTAGTGGCATCCTCTGGCCGACTAAAAAATGTGTTATTGGCAATGGCGTGGTGATTGATCCACTCGGTCTGCTTGAGGAAATCGCTAAGATTCGCAGTCAAGGCGTCACCATTACGCCTGATAATTTGTTCATCAGCGAGCATGCGCATCTTACCCTGCCATATCACCGCAAGCTCGATCTTGCACGGGAGAAGAATCGCGGCGCAAACGCTATTGGCACGACAGGACGAGGCATTGGTCCCACCTATGCTGATAAAATTGAGCGTCAGGGACTGCGCGTGACTGATCTGCGTAATGCGGCAAAACTTGCTCAAGAAATTGAATGGCGCGCTGCTTTGCATAACATGGAGCTGGAAGCTGCAGGTTATGATCGGATCAACGTGGCGGAAGTAGTGGTTGAAATTGAAGCTGCCGCGGTGGAGTTACGCCCCTATATCGTCAATACCGTGGTTTATCTCAACGAAGCCATTGCTGCCGGTAAGAAGGTGTTGTTTGAGGGCGCACAAGGCAGCTATCTCGATATCGATCATGGCACTTATCCTTTTGTCACCTCATCGAATACCACCGCGGGTGGCGCTTGTACTGGAAGCGGCGTTTCTCCACGGAAGATAGATCGCGTGGTTGGTGTGGCTAAGGCTTACACCACGAGGGTCGGTGCGGGACCTTTCATTACTGAGAGTGAGGAAATGTCGGACATGTTGCATAACATGGGACGCGAGTTCGGAGCCACCACGGGACGCGCGCGTCGTTGCGGTTGGTTGGACGCCGTTTTGCTTCATTATGCTGTCATGATTAATGGCTGCGACCATTTGGCGATCACGAATCTTGATGGGCTCGATGGCTTAGCGACCATCAAAATTTGCACGGCCTACCGTCTCGATGGTAAGGTCCAGAACCATCCTCCAGCGACGATTCCAGAATTGGAACGTTGTGAACCTATTTACGAAGAACACGAAGGCTGGCTTCAAGATATCAGTGGGATGACTAAATACGCGGACCTGCCACCCAAGGCCAAAGCGTATCTTTCCCGACTTTCAGAGCTTGCAGGTGCGCCCGTATCGTTACTAGGTGTAGGCCCAGCGCGTGACCAGACGCTGGTCGTCTGACCTCATGAGTGCTAAGCAGGAAGATCTTACTGTTCCCCGACACATCGCCATTATTATGGATGGCAATGGCCGATGGGCTAAAGAACGTGGATTGCCACGCACGGAAGGTCATCGGCGGGGTGCGGATTCTGTGCAAGAAATTGTCGAATCATGTGGCCAGCTTGGCGTGAAGTATCTCACGCTCTTTGCCTTTTCGACCGAGAATTGGAAGCGTCCCAAAGCTGAGGTGGACTCGCTCATGAAAATGCTGGAGCGATTTCTGAAGCAGAAGACTTCCGAAATGATGAAGCAAAATGTCCGACTGCAGGCCATCGGTCGTCTTCATGATCTACCGGAAAGCTGTCAAAATCAGTTGCATAAATCCATCGAAACAACGTCGCAAAACACCGGTTTAACGCTGATTTTCGCCCTAAGTTACGGTGCGCGGGAAGAGATCATTGATGGTATCAAGAGCCTTGTCGAAAGTGTGGAGAAAGGCCATCTCGATAAAGGCATGATTGATGCCGAGGTTTTCAGTAAACATCTCTATACGCGCTACTATCCTGATCCTGACTTGCTTATTCGGACCAGTGGCGAAATGCGTCTCTCGAACTTCCTTCTGTGGCAGATGAGTTACACGGAGTTTTACATCACCTCCGTCCTTTGGCCCGAGTTTCGTCGGGAGGAATTATTGGAGGCTATTCGAGATTATGGTCGTCGCCAACGGCGCTATGGTGGCGTGGGTGATATCTGAGTGTGGCTCCATAGTTGCCAACCCTACTTTTCACTAGGGTAAATCAATCTTTGCGCAATCTGACTTTTGTGTAAAAGTTCACGTCCGATGCTTACCAAAGACACCTCAGTCGTCACCACAAGACTGATTATTGTGGATCCCGATGCTGATTTTCTAGGCTGGGCGGCCTCTCATTTGAAAGCCCCAGGAGTGTCCATCGAATGCTTTGAAAAAGGCGAAGATGCTCTGGCTTCCTATGCAAAAGTGCGTGTCGATCTGGTATTGAGTGAGGCTAGGTTGCCCGGAATCAGTGGCATTGAATTGCTCAAACGGCTTCGCCAGCAGGATCCTAACGCCATGGTTTTACTTTTTAGTGGCCAAGCGGGTACGAGCGTGGTCATCGAATCCATGCGCCTTGGAGCCTATGATTTTCTTCGGAAAGAACAGATGCCTTATGATCTGCGTTCCATTATCGAAAATGCGTTGAGTGCGGTCGAAGCAAGGAAATCCACTTTGGCTACCACCAACTCTGTGCCGGCGGAGAGCATTCAAGAAACCATTATTGGTCGCAGCGGAGCGATGCAGGACGTGTTCAAGCTCATCGGCAAGGTCTCACGCTCCGATGCCGCAGTGATGATCACAGGCGAAAGTGGCTGTGGTAAAGAACTTGTTGCGCGTGCCATACATAAATTCAGTCCGCGAACCCAAAAGGAATTTGTAGCCATCAATGTTACTGCCATTCCTGACAATCTTCTGGAAAGCGAAATTTTCGGTCACGAAAAAGGATCATTTACGGGTGCGGTAGCCCAACGCATGGGTCGTTTTGAACAGTGCGATGGAGGAACTCTTTTCCTTGATGAAATTGGCGATATGCCACTGACGGTGCAGAGCAAACTTTTGCGCGTTTTGCAAGAGGGGGAGTTCTGTCGTGTCGGTGGTAATGAAACGCACAAGACAGACGTTCGAGTATTAGCGGCGACGAACAAGGATCTCGAAAAAGAAGTCGAGAGCGGCAGGTTTCGCGAAGATTTATTCTATCGCCTTAACGTTGTTCGCATTCATATCCCACCACTTCGGGAACGTCGTGAAGACGTGCGTATTCTCGCTGAATTTTTCCTTCATCGCATGGCTTCACGCAAGCGCACACCGCAGATGCGATTTAGTGAAGATGCATTGGGATTGCTGGAAGCCTATGATTGGCCGGGCAATGTTCGGGAGCTTGAAAACACCCTGCATCGAGCCTGCGCTCTTTGTAATACCGATGTTCTGCTCCCTTCCGATATTCCTCTCGGAAGTAATACGCAGCGTGCGGCGACGCCCATTCATACGCTGACGCGTATGCACGACGCCTTGCAAACGCTGATCAACAGTGCGCAACAACTTCCAGATTTTGAATTGATGCCCTGGGTTGACCGAGAGCTTCATAAGCTTGCCTTGCGAATCAGTCAGCAGGATGCAGGCAAGGCCGCAGAAATGCTGGGACTTACCAAACAAGAGGCACCCATAATTTCTAGCGCAAAGTCCTTGGTGGCAAAGACAGGGAAAGCTCGTAAGGCATCCTGATTCAAGAAGGTTTCGCTGCACCACATTCGCAGGCATGAATGCGAGCGATGTCACATCCAACCACTAAACCTCAATCTTTGGATACTTCAGCGATATCACTGGTGAGGAAGGTTCACGCGGCTCCATCATTCGCTAGGAAGTGGAAAAAACTGGACCAAAGAGAATCGGTGATACTTGATCACATAGCCCCTGAAGCCTGGCCTTTTGCGGTGGCTTTAGCGGCGAAGAACATTTCTGAAAAAAAGATATGGCTCATCTGTGGTGATGTCCGAGTGCAAGAGCGAGTTCATGGTGAGCTTGCCGTCTGGGGAGTGCCTGCATTGTGTTTTCCTAGACAACTGCAAACGTCTCACGCGGCCACGCTGCCGGATCCAGATGCTCAAGCGGAGCGCGTTTCTGTTTTGACGCGCTTTGTCGCCAATGATTCTGAGCAGGCGCACATCATGGTGGTTTGTCAGGATAGCCTAGATGAGGAGGTTCCGGCACCCCAGGCACTCGAAGCGCAACGGAGACCGTTACACAATGGCTTGGTGCTTGATCCCGAGTCCTTTCAGATGGACCTTGTCGACTCAGGTTATCATCGTGTGCCCGTGGTTTCTGAGCGCGGTCAGTTTGCTCGTCGCGGTGGCATCATGGATGTATTTTCATGGCAGGGCGAGGAGCCTCTGAGAGTAGAGTTCTCTGATGATGTCATTGAATCTCTGCGTATATTTGATGTTCACACCCAAACGTCGGTGCGTCGCCTTGAACGAGTGAGTCTTCTTTTGCAGGCTGCTGATGTGAATGGGGCCATGGTAACTTTAAAGCATTTCATGGGCAGTGATGATGTCATCTTCTCTATCGAGTGCGAGTTATCAATGCCTGCTCAGTTGACCATCACATCTGGAGCGCGAGCTGACAAAATTAAGGAGGATTTTTCCACTGCCATTTTTGAAAACCCATTGGGAGTTTTTGCGGCGGGCGACTTTGTCATGCATGAGGCGCGTCGAGGTCACTTCTTGAAGCAAGTGGAGGATTGGCAACGCGAAAAATGGCAGGTGATTATGTTCTTCTACAATGAGGGTGAGCGAGAACGTTTTGAAGAGCTGGTGGGTAGTGAGTGGCTCGCATCACAAAAAGTGGAATTGACTCTGGGGTTGTTGCATCGCGGTTTTATGGTGCCGGCGACCAAGCTTGCGGTGTTGACGGGCGCGGAGATATTTGGGCGACATCAGCACACGCGTCGAGTTCGAGGATCGAAGCTTGATGAAGCGCAAGTGCTGCGGCAAGCACGAGATCATCTGCGTGAAATGCGTGAAGGCGATCTCGTGGTGCACGTGGACTATGGTATTGGCAAGTATGTCGGCATCGAAGTACGTGAAGGCGCCCGACGTGAGGAAGTGATGGTTATCCGCTATGCGGAAGAAGCTAAGATCTTCGTGCCCCTGAGTCAGTCACACCTCGTCTCTCGCTATATTGGAGTGGGGGGTAAATCTCCGGCACTTAATAAACTGGGTGATGCGCGCTGGGGAAAAACGCGAGCCAATGCGGAGCGTAGTGTGGAAGAGTTTGCCGCCAAGATGCTATCCATTGCGGCGCAGAGAAAGTCCATCAAGGGATTCGAACATCCGCCAGATACAAAATGGCAGATTGAGTTTGAACAATCATTTCTTTATCGAGAAACGCCCGATCAATTGCGTGCCGTTGAAGAGATCAAGCGCGACATGGAAAACGAGCGCCCCATGGATCGACTGCTCTGTGGTGATGTAGGCTTTGGAAAAACAGAAATGGCGATTCGCGCTGCCTTCAAGGCGGTGATGGGGGGGCGGCAGGTAGCGGTGCTTGTTCCCACGACGGTGCTGGCTCAACAGCACTTAAATACTTTTCGGGAACGCATGTCAGATTATCCGGTGACGGTCGAAATGTTGAGTCGATTGACCCCATCGAAGAAAGAGCGTGAAATTTTAAAGGGTACTCGTGAAGGCACGGTGGATATTGTCATCGGCACGCATCGCGTGATTTCCAGGGATGTGCACTTTAAACAATTAGGGCTGGCGGTGATCGATGAAGAGCAGCGTTTTGGGGTGAAACATAAGGAACGCTTCAAGGAACTTTTCCGGCTTGTTGATGTCCTGACGCTGAGCGCAACCCCCATTCCTCGCACTTTGTATCTAGGGCTTATGGGCATGAGGGATATGTCCACACTGGATACCGCGCCGCCCAATCGTATTGCCGTGCAGACCACGGTCTGTGCCTACGATGAGCGCATCATGCGTGATGCTATCAATGTGGAGCTGGAGCGAGCTGGGCAGGTTTTCTTTTTGCATAACCGCGTATCAGACATTGAGAATATAAAAGTCAAAATTGAGAAGCTCTGTCCTAAAGCGCGAGTGCTTGTGGGGCACGGCCAGATGGATGCTGAATTGCTCGAGGATGTGATGCAAAAATTTGTTAATGGC
>VFKY01000157.1 GCA_009885275.1 Verrucomicrobiota bacterium
AAGAGATTGCCCCTGATTGTCCGACCCTGTCCAAGTTTGTCCAAGCATCGGTTATGGTGCGTAGTGCGGGGTTCGAACCTGCGACCCCTGCCGTGTGAAGGCAGTGCTCTACCACTGAGCTAACCGCGCGAACGAGAGTCAAAACGTTATTCTGATCTACTGATTTTACTATTGCCACTGAAGTTTATACACGCTTCAAAGCGAAACGGTCAGCTTGTGACTGGCACAGAGCTGACCGTTTGCAGGAAGTCTTGTAGTTGCTAGAACTACTTCTTGTTACATTTCTCACAAACCTTGCCAGCTTTATCAGCTTCGACACAGCAAGCATGTTCACATTTTTTACCGGCTTTTTCTGCCTTATCACAGCAGGAACCTTCTTTGAATTTAGAATCGGCAGCGAAGGAGATGGTACTCATCATCGTAGCCACGGCAAATACACTGAGCAGAGTTTTCATCGTAGAATATAGCTATTTAGTTTGGTTTCCCAGCACTCGATTCTTATCGACATTTGGCCGACAGGAACCACGAAGAGTGCCAGTTGGGGCGTATTCTATTCAGAAGATGGCATCCTTGTCCAGCACAGAAGTAGTCTAAATCTTATCGTGTATATTACTTTATTGCCGGCGATCGTTTGCCACCATAGAACCAAGACTCATCTTTTTCCGGTACTTTGAGCTCTGTGCGGAGTCGTTGCACTTCTGTCTTCAATTCTGCCGTCACTTTTTCATAGTCAGGATTGCCATAGAAACTACGCATCTCCTGCGGATCCAGCTCGCGATCATAGAGCTCCCAGTAATCCACATCTGGGGCATAAAAATGAAGCAACTTGTATCGATCCGTGATCACTCCGTAATGGGGGCGAACATGGTGAGGTTGCGGAAACTCATAGTAATGATAGTAAAAACTCTTGCGCCAGTCCTTCGGGGTCTCGCCTTTAAGCAAGGGAACGAGACTATGCCCCTGCATATCTGCGGGAATGGGTAGCCCTGCCACATCAACAAATGTCTCAGCAAAGTCGAGATTCGAGACGATCTGTTTGTTCTCACTACCGGGCTTGGTCACGTGAGGCCAACGTACGAGCAAGGGGGCTCTTAGTGATTCCTCGAACACCCAGCGCTTGTCAAACCATCCATGTTCTCCAAGATAGAATCCCTGATCGGCGGAGTAAACGACAATGGTATTTTCAGCGAGACCCTCATCATCAAGATACTTGAGAAGACGCCCCACGCCATCATCCACTGCTTTCACACAAGCGAGATAATCATGCATATAGCGTTGGTAGCGCCAGCGAATGAGATCCTTGCCTTGAGGGTTTGCTTTGAGAAACGCTTCATTGCGCGGATTGTAATAAGCATCCCATTGAGCACGCTGCACCTCATTAAGGTTCTTCGGAGCCACTAGCTTCATGTCTTTTGGTGTCATGGTCTTTTCCAGAGTCATGTCCTGATCCTTAATCGCAAACCCGCGGTTCTCGTAGTCATCAAAAAGCGTCTCTGGTTCGGCATAGACTCGATCATTATTATGATTCAGATGGCGAAGCGGTGGCTCCCACTCGCGATGCGGAGCCTTTTGCTGACACATCATGAGAAATGGTTTGGACTTATCACGCTTCTTGAGTTGCTCGATGGTTAGATCGGTAATGATATCGGTAACGTAACCTTCATTGGTAACTTTCTTACCGTTATCAATCATGGGCGGATTGTAATAGGCGCCTTGCCCTGGCAAAATATTCCAGTAATCAAAACCTACGGGATCAGTTTCCAAATGCCATTTGCCGATTATCGAAGTCTGATAACCAGAGGCTTGAAGAAGGCGTGGGAAAGTCTGCTGAGTAGAATCAAAACGGCAGTTACTGTTGTTGAAATAGCCATTGAGATGATTGTATTTCCCTGTCAGAACCACAGCGCGACTGGGGCCACAAATGGAGTTCGGCACTAAACAACGATGGAAGATCGCCCCTTCTTTGCCAATGCGATCAATGTTTGGCGTCTCGATCAATTTACGCGGATCATTGTAGGCGCTGATGGCTTGGTAGGCATGATCATCGGAAAAGATGAAGAGGATATTCGGGCGCTTCTCTTCTGCATGGGCAGAAGAAAAATGGTTGATCGCCAGAAGAACGGTCAGCAGGGATGAGATGCGGGAAAACATGGTCTTTGATAACGACTGGATGGATCACTCCTATCATAAAAACTCTTGAAGAATATTGGCAAGGAATCCGTAACTCGGGTTTTAAACCTGAGTGTGTTACGGGATTTCATCCCGTTTCCCCAATTCCATGAACAGGCTGAAAACCTGTCGCACCCTCAGACTGCAAGCCCGAGTTACCTTTAAAGACGGAAGCTACTTCTTAAGCAAATCACGAATCTCTGTGAGAAGCTTGATGTCAGCAGATGGCTCTGGTGGAGGTGCTGCTGCTTCTTTTTTCTTGGTTAATTCAAGCAACTTATTCATCGGCTTCACGAAAACAAAGAACAGGATGCCAGCGGTGATGAGAAATCCGATGATGGAATTGATCACCAATCCGAAGTCGAGTCCCCAATAGGTCAAACCCTTGACCTCAGTGCTCCCGCTCAACTTTCCGATGATGGGAAGGATAATGCCATCGGTAAATCCTTTAACAATGTTTCCAAAAGAAGCGCCAATCAATACACCAACCGCAAGGTCAATGACGTTTCCTTTGAGGGCGAATGCTTTGAATTCTTCAATGAGTTTCATGCTTTTTTAGGGCTGCTAAGGCTTACGTATCAGTCGGTTTATTTGATGCAATAATACTAAGGTGTGAGCTAGTTCCGCGCAACTGTGACGGATTTGTCTCCTGTACGATGAGTCTCATACGTTGAAGCATTTTCAAGTCCAAGACGTTGCGATGAAAATGCAGTCCCTCATGAAAATTCTCACTCAGATATTCTCTGGGACTTCGACGGAATGCTGCTTGTGAAGGAGTAAACCACGCGAGACGCCCGAGATTGTCATCAACCAGTTGCGATTGCGATCTCCCTACCAGATGGGCAACACCCACGTAGCATCCCAATTCCACCGCCCGTGCTGAAGCGCAGCGTCCGATGCGTTCAACACCCATCTCATTCTCGGTGGCGCTGGGTACAAGTATGATATCCACACCCTGACCACGCAGAGCGACAGAGAGCTCCGGCACTTCAATATCGAGACAAATTATTACCGCAATTTTTACCCCCTGATATTCGAAAATTTGAATGCTATCGCCCCCAGTAAATGCCGTCTCCCAAGGGGTAAGATTAATTTTATCCTGATACAGAACCCGTCCTTCACAAAGGATCGGCGAGCGATTTCTCAGGGAGCCATCAGACATGAGGAATGGCACCGTTCCTAACACGCAAACTTTCTGCGAGTAGGACAATTTTTTCTGAACGATGGGCCAAAGTTTTTTCCAAAACAATACCGCCACCTCTGAAAGCTTGTTCTCACCTACAACAAACTGCTCCAGCCCCATCCACGTGAACTCAGGTAACAATACAACATCCGCGCCCTCATCCCAGGATCTTATGACCAGCGCTGAAATCATGCTGGCATAGTCTTCAGGTGATGCTGAAACGAAACCAATATCGTACGTTCTAAGATCTATAGTTACTTTATCCATGCTTTAAGCCAAAAGGTGAGTGTCTTGGGTGACTCTGTCTCTTCCCCGATTTCTTTCCAGACAAACGTTGCCTGAAGTTCAGGGTGTTTCACATAGCCCTGTGATTTCCAGAATTCATCCAGCGGCCTATATTCTTTGGGGCAAAGTGGATGTGCGGACTCTCGATCCACGGCACAAAAGGCAGTATATCTAAAGCCTAGTCGCTGCGCATGCGTTTCACGTCTTTTAAAAAAGTCCTTGCCGATTCCTCGACCTCTGAATGAGGGCAAGAGAATACTTTCTCCAAAATAGCAAACTTCCCCTATGTCATATCCGTTTTTAATAAACGGTTCTTGGAACTCTGGCCCTTCATCGCGCATTGGCAAACAGGTAGTAGCGCCAACGACTTGATCATGCTCTGTCACCAGAACAACCAGACTGTCTGCTGAGTCAACATAAGTACGCAGATACTCGCGTTCGCCCTCCAATTTCCCATCATAAAGGTAGGGGTACTCACGAAATACAGCGATGCGTAACTGGCCGAGTCCATCCAACCAAGGCTCCAGAGCGGAGCCGCTCAGTTCATGAAAAATTAAATCCGACTGCGTCATGCAGAGGGATAAGGTTTAGGATCGAGGGTTCAAGCTAAATGATGCTTCCAAAAGCGCTAAGGCTTCCACCAAGCGTCCAATTTGGAAGTCATCGATTTAATGAGATCGGGATTTTCCGCAGCCACGTTATTCATTTCATTTTCATCCTTAATAATCGAATACAATTCCACTTTAGCATCAGGTTCATTGGCCGCGTATGGCACCATCAGTTTGTAATCCCCTTCGATCATCCAGCGCCAGCGCAAACTTGCCGAGGGAACTTCGAGGTTCATCGAGTTATGCGTAAATATCTCTCCCTGAATTGTTTTACGATCATGCACCGCCACTTCATCAAACAGATTCAATCCGGTCATTTCCTTTGGGGGTTCCATGCCGATAGCCCTCAAGATCGTTGGGGCGATATCAATACTCAGCGCCAGCGCTTCACTTTTCTGAGGCTTCACTTTTGCCGGCCAACGAACAATGATGGGAGTGCGCAAGCCGCCATCATACTGACTCTGTTTGGAGCGAATATCATACTTGGGAGCTTCAGGGTCTTGAATCCAACCATTATCAGCAAGATAAACGACGATCGTATTTTCAGAAAGTTTTTGAACATCGAGGTAATCAAGGAGTTCCCCGCAAGTCTCATCGAACCATTCAATCATCGCCCAATATTTGGCCATGTTAAGCGTGGGAGCCTTGTCCCGATACTTCGCAAGAATACGTTCCGGGGGAGTATGAGGTTGATGCGGCATCATGGGTGCATACCAGAGAAAGAATGGCTTATTTTCACTGACGCTCTGCTTCACGAAATCGTAAATTGGCTGCATCGATTCACGACCAATCGTCAGGCCAGCATCTCCATGCCTCGACCCCTGAGTCATTCCATGAGTGAACCCACCACGATTGAAATTTCCCTGCCACCACTTCCCTGTTTGAAAACTGTTGTATCCCTTTGATGCAAGCAATCTTGGCAGTGTGGGCAACTTGTCCATGTGCTGATTAAAAATCTCCCTGCCTGCGATAAATGCCGGATCATTGCCGCCACTCTTTTTACCTTTGATCACGGGAGGATCATTGCTCGTAATAAGACTTTGATGCGGATACTGCCCCGAGATCATGGCCGCCAAACTTGGACAACAGAGACTCGAAGGCACATACCCTCGGGTAAACAGTAAACTCTGTGACGCCAGCTTATCCAAATGAGGCGTCTTGATCTGTGGATGCCCCATGAACCCATAATCCCCCCAGGCTTGATCGTCCGAGATGATAAAAACAACATTAGGTGAGGTATCAGCCATCGACGATACCGCCACAAGGAGGATGCAGAGAAAGGGGAGAATTTTTGTCATCACCCACTAACGCGACACGATGACTAATGTATCAATAATTGTATCCGTAGTATTTTATGGAGCGTTAGTTTTTACGCGCAACTTGAGCACACACATAGAGAGTAATCACCGCTGCCTCACTTAACATTAAACTAATCGTTCGTTAAATTAATAGTATTAAACAAATCCACTTCACCATGGTCTCATGTTGTGTCTTAGATTTATCACTAACAATCACACCCACATCTTCATGAATTTTTCCTTCATTATATTGTTCGTTGGCACAATGGCTATGTCTCTCTGGGCAGCATGGCGCGTTAAAAGTGTTTATCGCCGTTATCTACAAGTCCCTGCATTATCCGGCATAACTGGCGCTGAGGCTGCCGCTCAAATGCTCAGTAAGGCTGGTATTCATGATGTTGAAATTGTAGCGCACAACGAAATGCTCGGAGATCATTATGACCCTACCCACAAGCGTCTCGTGCTCTCAAAAGAGAACTATCACGGCTCCTCGGTAGCGGCCCTCGGGGTTGCAGCTCACGAGGCAGGACACGCACTTCAACATAAGGAAGCCTACGCGCCGTTGCAATGGCGCATGGCCTCAGTCGGCATGACCAATATTGCCAGTCAAATCGCCATGTGGTTGCCACTGCTTGGTATATTCACAGGCTTTATCTCACCGTACACGGCAGCATGGATTTTGTCACTCGCTTGGGGCGTGATCATGCTCTTCAATCTCATCACTCTGCCCGTGGAATTCGATGCCTCACGTCGTGCGAAGATCGCCTTGGGCAATATGGGTATGATAACGTCTCCCGAGGAGGCAAACGGTGTTAACAAGGTGCTCAATGCCGCTGCATGGACTTATGTCGCAGCCTTCATCACCTCTTTGGGATATTTACTCATTCATCTGTTGCCCATGTTAACCGGCAGTAGACGCGACGAGTAGATCATCCTCAAATCACCGGTTCTAGTACGTCCTGATATTTCTGATGCCATTCGCGATAAACCACGGGTGAAATTTCACTGGGCTTAATTTCACTGCGACCGCCCCAAAACACATTGGTGTAGAGCACAGGGATACCAATGCTTTCAAGGTGCTTATCGATGGCGGCTTTATGAATCAATACTTTTTCTTTATCCGTTCCATGCACCACCCCCATGATGTTGGCATTGGCAAAACGCGGCCCACCTTCACGCCAATACGCATGCGTCATGATATGATGGCGACCAACTTCGCTGCCTGCACGTTGTTGCATTCCTTCTTCGACACGCCAATGAAACAGGGCATTGAAACGAGTGACACGAACACCCGTTTGAGAAGGTTTCACATGCTCTAGAAAAGTAGAGAAGCGCCCCAATATCCCCTTCTTATCAAAACCTTCCGCGACTTCACAGAAACGCTCCAAACTGACGCCCGCTTCCCTCGCCCTACCAGCCCACACTTCTTCGACAACTTCATCAGGCGTAAGATCGCGCTTCATGGCGACCAACACCTTCCATTCCTCATCACTTAATTCAACGATGTCTGGCGTAATCATTTCTGCAGGTACATCTGCCTTGTCTCCAGGCTCCATGGTTTTACGACGCACATGACCGACTCCAAGTGCAAAAATACCTTTGGGCTGCATGATAATGTATTCTTCAGCTCCTACCAGACGCTTGAGTACTTCACAGTGATCGGCAATCTGCTTTCCTTGGGGCACTTTCACCGTGGTCCATAATCTGAAATCAGAACCGCTCACTTCGCGATCTGTCGAACGCAGCACCACGTGACCACTGAAGGGATCTTGATGAAACATGAATTCAAAAGCAGCCTCCAGTTTTTCGTTGGGGATATTCCAAGCCACAAGACCACCATCGGCCAGCTTGTTAGCGAGAAGCGTTTGGCGCACCCGACGGATCACCCCAGCCTCCAGCATGGCTTTGATTTGCTCAAGAACCGAAGCAAGTGGCAGTCCGCTTTTATCTGCGACAAAATTAAAGGGATAACGATGAAAGCCTTTGATTTGATCCTCAGAAACTTCGAGGATTTTACTATTGATGGGATCGGTATGTTCGATGGAAATCATATAATAATAAGTAGGAAAATGATAACGACTGTCGGTAACAATTTATACAGTAACCATGAATGAAAGTGTAATTACGAAATAAACATCTTAGATTCAGGGAATCTCCATTCAAATCTTGTGATTGCTTATGCTCACAACATTTGATCAAGATACTCCACCGCATCGAAAGGCTTGAAGTCATCCACCTGCTCGCCCGTGCCAACGAAACGTGCCGGAACGCCGAGCTCCTGTTGAATGGAAACAATGATGCCACCCTTGCCGCTACCATCCAGCTTGGTAACGATCACACCGGAAAGTGGTGCCACCTTATGAAATTCGCGCGTCTGTTGAAGCGCGTTCCCCCCTGTGGTCGCATCCACCACGAGAAGAACTTCATGAGGTGCGGTCGCATCTTTCTTACCCAATGTGCGCTGAATTTTACGCAGTTCTTCCATGAGGTTATGGCGAGTATGCAAGCGGCCTGCCGTATC
>VFKY01000066.1 GCA_009885275.1 Verrucomicrobiota bacterium
ACGGATGCAGGCAACGGCTCGTATGGCATCTGTCGTGTCATCGACGTTTCCCGCTCGCCCGCCACCTCTTGAACGTTAGACATTGCTACTCGCATCCTGTGAACATACCCAATGATTCCACTACCGGAAGTTACTCGACAGCTATTCGATGCTTTTCAACCGACGCTGGACGAGCTTCGGGCGGCAGTGAGTCAGCGTCCCAACTTCTCCATCGTCTGTTCTGGCGTTCTGGAGGACGGTCCATCCGCCGCATGGATGAGTCTTTCCTGCGAGCGCACCGATGGTGCATTGCCGGAGATCATACTCTCAATCACCTGCACCTTGATGCGCGCACCCGGGGCAACTCGCACGACCATTCGCGCCAAGGTTGGCTGGTTTCGCGGTGCCGCCTTAGGCGGTTCCGACGGGTTTTCCATCTACGAGGCCATGACACCAGCCATTGAATACTCCGATGCATCCAGCATTGCCTCTCTGGCGCGTCGATTCCCACAGCTGCGAACCATTTTCCTACGTGCTCTAGCTCGCGGCAAACTTCCTTCCCGTTTGCGCGTCCTTTGGCAGCGGCTTTTTTATGGCTGCCCCGCACCGCAGCACTTCACGCTCAACAACCAATGACAACAGCCGCCTCGTGGCCGCCGTCGCTGAGCTTGGGTCGTTAGGCGGCAACGCGCATCACAACACCACACACACCTATGAAGACATGGATTGCGATTCTGTTCACCATCGGCCTAGTCGCGGCCTGCATCGGGATTTCCGCACTCACTGGTTTCGACCCCACTTGGTTTATGATGCTCGGCACTGCAATCTGGGCAGCGATTGATTCCTCGAAGCTCCAGCTCAAGCGTTACAAGTCGGGCATCTCGTATGGGCCAGTTGTCCTGTTCATCGCTTGCGCGTTGCTCTGGATTGTCAGTTTTCCGTGGTATCTCTCGATGCGCCACAAGATTAAGACCGGCACGGGGGTCTTGAAGGAGGGAGCTACGAATGTTGCCGCCGAACCCTCATAATAACATCGGTCGCGTAGCGCACTGATGATAGTGGATGTTGGACAAACTTGTCAGTCACCTCGTAGCAATAGAAAATAACTCGACTCACTCGTGGGTTCTACGGCATATTAGAGTGCTATTAACTGGCAAAACTGCATATAAACCAACTGTTCTGCTCAAAAGGCACCCAATGCGAATTGTCATCACAGTCTCAATAGCGATTTACGTCGCATTTCAGGTGTTTTTGGTTATCCACTTGGCCGCCCATGGCAAAGCGGATGGTCTTACGATTTGGAACACTGTTCGACCCGCGGCGATGCTGATTTGTTTTACGTTCTATTTGAGAGAAGGGGGCAAGTGGCCTCTCTGGCTCGTAATTTGGTCTGGTGCTGGAGTCGTTCGCTTCATTATGAATCTCCCTGCTCCAGCCCTAGGTTACGCAGAGGCCGCCTCGGAGTTGTTCGTGGCTATCCCCGCAGCGATAGCTTGGCGCGCCGACCCACATCGTTCATACTATCGCCCCAGTCTGTTGAACCGACTGCGAGCTTGGTTTATCCCTTCTCCCCAATTGATTGTGATTCCGTTGGGAACCAAAGTGGACGATCTGTTTAAGCAATACAAGATGGTTGCCGAGTCAGAAGAAGAGTCATATTTGGAGGGATGCACGCATTACGAGATCTCGCTGCGCGATCAGGATCTTACTGTGGCTGTAGACGATGGCGAAGTTAAGGGAGTCATCTACAGAACTGAGAACTATGGAGATTCCGAACAAGAAAGGGTCAGAAAACTAAGATTCTACCTTGAAGCGCACGGCCAAAAGAGCCGGTTAAAGTTCAAGGTTAACAACGGATTCGGCTTTCTATACCGGTCGTGCGACGATGAAACGCGAGCGGCCTACAGCTATGCTGCTGACATCTTTTCAATCAGTCGGTTCGGATACAAAATGGTTTAACAAACAAAGCAGAATCGGGTAGGAGCGAGGATTGAACTCGCTCCCCCCACACCACCCGGCATGCGGGTCCGCACCGGGCGGTTCCCATCAGTCATGGCACCCGAGAGCGACCCTTTGCAGGGCCATTCGGATACCGAATGTTGGTCCACTGGTTTTCGATTGAGGGAACACCTTGCTGATCAAGCCATTGATTGGTCATTGCGCCTCTGACTTTTGAGTTTTGACTCATACGCCATGGGCCTTTTCGGCTTCTACTCGCCATGTGAACGGTCGCACGGTTGATCCCGAGTTTGATGAGATTCCGCCTTCGAGCGCGGGGACGTCCCCACTGTTTCCAGTAGTACAATCGCACTCTCCGACGGAGCCATCCGTCAAGTTCTCGGGCTTCTGCGTAGGTCATTCCTAGGCTGTAGTAGTTGAGCGCACCACGCACGAACAGTTGGAGTTCCTCCATCACTTTGCACGGCGAGACGCCGCGGGTCCGTTTGGTAATCTCCCGTATTCGTGCTCCGAACTTGGCCTTTGATTTCTCCGACCACTTGATCCGGTTCTTCACGATGGTGAAGCCGAGGAACACAGCGTCTTTGATCTCGCAGACTTTGCTCTTAGTGCGGTTGACCGTCAGGTTGAGACGTTGCTCGACGAATCGCGCGACACTTTGCATGACCCGTTGGGCGGCCCGTGGACTGCGGCACAGGATCACAAAGTCATCGGCGTATCGAGCAAAGGAGTGCCCGCGTTTCTCCAACTCTTGATCGAGATCGTCGAGGAGGATGTTCGCCAGCAGTGGACTCAAGGGTCCGCCCTGCGGCACTCCGGTGCAAGTGGGGTCAAGTTTGCCCGAGGGCAACACGACTCCGGCTCGCAGGTATTTTCCAATCAGCGACAGGACGCGCCTATCTTTGATTCGGCGTTCCAAGCGACTCATCAACACGTCATGATTGACGGTATCAAAGAACGCTTTTAGATCGCAATCGACGACCCATTTCCTTCGCTTCTCTTTCGATTTTCGCTGCACGGATTGAATCGCATCATGGGCACTGCGTGCCGGACGAAATCCAAAGCTGTGTTCGCTGAAAACCGGTTCATAGATCGGTGTCAGGATTTGAGCTATCGCTTGCTGAATGACTCGATCCAGTACCGTCGGGATGCCCAACGGTCGTTTCGTGCCATCCGCTTTCGGGATTTCAACGCGTCGGACTGGAGAGGGCGCATATGTCCCATCGAGCAGTTTTCGGCGTATCGTTTCCCAATGTTGGCGTAGAAAATCGGGGAAATCCGCGATTTTCATGCCGTCGATTCCGGCTGCGCCACCGTTTTGCCTCACTCGTTTCCAAGCGGCAAGCAGGTTGTCGCGGGCCAGAACCTTCTCCAGCAGGTCTTCACATGAACTCGCTTTCTCTGCCTGAGCGATGACATGTCTGACTCCACCTTGCGGCTTCGTTGTCGGTTTCATCGGTTCAGGTCGGTTCATCTGATTAGGTTCGGTCCTTCATGTCGCAAAGCATTCCGGTATCGTTGTTTAGTGCGAGCGTTTTCCAGCTCCCGGCTTTGCGGCCACTACTATGACCTCGGCTGACTTCTCACCCGCTGACGCGAGTGAGATCTCCCCAGATAAGAACTGAAACCTCCGCCACCCAACCGCCTCATTTACCTCCGGAACTGAATGAGGGAACTTCGCTGTGTTGTGCCAGCTCGTTCCATTCCGTCGGCCTCGCATGAGGTTCTTGTTCATCGGCTGATGGCTTTCCCATAGCCTGCCTCCCCACGCTCGGTCTCCCTCACGCAGTTGGCTTCTGGTAGTTCTTTTCATCTTTTAATGTTCATTCTATAAACAGAGGACTTGAACCTCTTTTGGTTTCAGCTCATGCTGGGCGTACACAAGTCGAGACACAGCAACCCCTATCAGCCGCCCTGTTTACATGATCCATCGTAACTACACCATCAACCCCGTGATCGACGCTCGCCCCCGCTGATAGGGGTGCGTGCTCTTTGACGTTAGGCGCAAGTCATCCGCTTATGACCCCGCAAACATTCAGTATCCTGGCAGCAACGACGACGGCGATTGTGCTTCCGCCATTCTTGCTTGTTCCAATGATTTATCACCTGCCCAATGCGCAGGTATTTAAAGATCTCTACGAAGCGTGTCTATGGCTTTCGCCATTCGTCGGTGTAGTTGCCCTCTTCTTATTATTTCGGCTGATTCGGTCGGGCACTGCCACGTTCCGAGAGCCCGCTATATTCAGCGCGACCCTCCTCGCTTGCCTTGATTTGGTCTCGCCGCTCCTCTTCTACATACTCCTTGCGTTTTTGGCCGGTCACTGAAAGTTACTAGCACAGACACTCCGCTTCGCGTGGAGCAAAAGCACAGCCCATTTGGTACGCTGTGCCTAACTCAGGCGTTCGGCAACTCCGCACCCCTCATCCGATTCCACGCCTACCATCTATGAAACACCTTCTGATTCGCCTCGCCCTCTGTGGGTTAACCTTCTCAGTCCACGCCGAACCGCCGTCCATATCACCTAAGCTTTCCGTGGGGGAAGGAGAGGTCCAGGCCGCTGAGGGTTCTATTCGGCCATGGCGGCCGGATGATTCCGCCAAACTCAGTGGCCGCTACAGGCTCACCGGTATCACCGATGGGCACGGCTGGCTTGATGTTACCATGCACAAGACCGTTGATCCTCATAACCCGTGGCGCGTGGAGATTAAAATCGTGACCGAGTGGACGACAGATGAGTGGACCACTGTGACCGTGGAAAATGCGGAGTACGACCAGGAGGGTCCGTTGCCGTTTTTCCGGGTCGACCGCCCTCGCTTTGTGGGTTTTTTTGTCGAGTTCACAGACAAAAGCGGCGACCGCCCACGACCTTCAGGGCCCGCCATAGTCATTGGAAGCGACGTCTTTGTCCGAGATGACGCCTATAAGCCAAGCTCGTATCGCGACCCTGCGCCGGCTGGCCCTGCTAAGAGTGGGGAGCGTTGAACAATCTGCGGGAGTCGTGATTTTGGCAACTATTCAGGAACCGACGCCGAACAATAAGAGGATGGCAAGGCTTCGCCTGCCACCTCTTGAACGTTCTCTGCGGTCTTCTCTCTTCCTGTGAGCCAAGCGACGAGGGCATCGCTTCTACTCACGGTGTGTTGAGCGGCTCAGGACTAGGCGCAGAGAGATTTAAGTTGGATGAAACGGATGAACGTGTTTAATGGATGGGGTGGTGAGGACATCATAAATTGACACCCACAGCGCATCGCCAAACTTTTACCACTTCCTATGACCGCATTCCATTCTCCCCGCCTCACCATCACTGCGATGATTCTCCTCTTTGCAACTTTTTGCACTCTACCGAGCATGGCTGCTAAGCCAGAAGATGAATCCAAAAAAGAAGACGATTCATCGTCATCCACATCACTGAAACTAAAGCGCCAGTCTTCGCAATCCTCCTCTTCCTCTCAAAGCCAAAGCGCCTTGGGTAACCCAGTCGGGAATGCCGTGGGCAATGCACCGGCATTGTTCGGCGTAGGCGAATGGCAAATCATCAGCTACGGTATCGGAGGCACTGGCAGTGACTCGAATGAAGTAACCACCGAGCGCACGGTGAAGGAGACGAAGACAGTGACTGAAACGCGTCAGGTGACTCGGACAACCTATACGAGCACGCTTGTTCCCGCTACATTCGGGCCACCTGTTTACGTGACAACACCCGTACAGACCACAAGTCCCGTCACGAGCGAGCGTAAAGTCACCACTTACAAAAAGGTAAAGACCACCAAGAACGTTGCCGGTATTCAAGGCGGCTTCGGCGGTGTCGGCACGGAAGCTCGCTATTTCTTCCTGCCCTGGCTTGGGGTGGGGATTGAGGGCGATTGGTTAGAAGGCGAAGGCAGCATCGGCATGTCCTTGACTACGCTCACCGCCCGTTTGGTTAAAGAATCGAATGCGTATTACGTCTTTGGTGGCACGGGTATTCAGTTCGACGAACATCAGACGCAAACCATTGGCAAGTTAGGCATCGGGATGGAGCGTCGACTCGTGGCAGGTACCAGCCTTTTTGCGGATGCCGCATGGATGTTCGGCTCTGAACAGAACGCCGCGATTTTCCGTGGGGGATTCAAGTTTAAATTTTAAACTGCCGCCACTTCACAATCCCGCCATCATGAACCGTCGCACCTTCCTTACTACTACGACCGCTGCTTGTGTCAGCACTCTATCAACGCGTGCCGCAACGGCATTCCCGATTGTCGATACGCACACCCATTTTTATGATCCATCCCGGCCTCAAGGCGTTCCGTGGCCAGGTAAGGGCGGTCCGCTTTACCGCACCGTGCTACCCGATGATTGGGCCAAAGTTGCCCTATCCCATGGCGTCACCTCCACTGTCGTCGTGGAAGCCAGTGAATGGTTGGAGGATAATCAGTGGATCCTTGATCTCGCAGCGAAGGACAAGCGTATCGTTGGCTTCGTGGGGCGCCTCGATCCCCTCGCGCCAGATTTCACAGCGAACCTGAAACGCTTTGCCGCTAATCCTATCTTTCGCGGCATCCGC
>VFKY01000185.1 GCA_009885275.1 Verrucomicrobiota bacterium
AGCAACTTCATCTCCGCGACTCACGACATCAATGGTGATGGCTGGACAGACTACATCGTGATGGGCTTTCCAGGCAAGGAGACACTCTGGTATGAGAATCCTCAGGGCAAGGACCAGCCTTGGGTGTCGCACGTGGCTTTCGATGTGACCGACAGCGAATCGCCCATGTTTGTCGACATCAATGGCGACAAGCAGCCGGATCTGCTTTGCATGAGCAACAAGTATCTCGGCTATGCCAGCTATGATGCGAAGAACCCCAACGAGAAATGGACCTGGCATCCAGTCACTCCCACACTGGCCTTCCAGAAATACACCCACGGCATCGGCTACGGCGATGTAAACGGTGATGGGAAAGTCGATCTGCTTGAGTTGAATGGGTGGTGGGAACAGCCGAAGTCGCTTGAGGGTAATCCCGTGTGGGCTTTTCACGAGCAGAAGTTCGGCGTCAAAGGCGGTGCTCAAATGTATGTCTATGATGTGAATGGCGATGGCAAAAATGATGTTATCACCAGTCTCTCCGCCCATGAATATGGTCTTGCCTGGTATGAGCAAACTGCCGACGGCTGGAAGCAGCACCTCGTCACTGGAACACCCACGGAAGCAGGAGAAACAGGTCTCGTGTTCTCCCAACTCCATGCGATCGAACTTGCCGACATGAATGCGGACGGCGTTCTCGACATCGTCACCGGCAAGCGCTTCTGGGCCCATGGCATGAAGGGCGATCCTGAACCTAATGCCCCCAAAGTCCTCTGGTGGTTTGAACTCAAACGCGAAGGTGGCAAGGCCAAATACATTCCCCATCTCATCGATGGCGACTCCGGAGTCGGCACTCAGTTCACGGTCGCCGACATCAATGGCGACAAGAAACCGGATGTGATCACGGGCAATAAAAGCGGTGCTTATGTTCATATTCAGAAATAGTGCTGACTTCTCTTGTTTATGAAACCGTTGCTACTCGCCCTTCTCGGATCCTTTCCGCTCCTCGCCGCCGATCTTCCCCAAGCCCTTCCGCTCTGGGCCAATGGCGCGCCGGGATCGGAAACCCGGAAGTCCGAGCCGGAGAAGGTCGAGAACAACGGCAACGTGACCAATATCCATAACCCGACGATCACGCCTTTCATTCCCGCGGAAGGCAAGGGCACGG
>VFKY01000172.1 GCA_009885275.1 Verrucomicrobiota bacterium
AAAGAGGTCAATCGCTCCGGTAAAAGGCGCAGGTAACACCATCACGGGCTCGTCCAACAACCACTATCATCAGTGCGCTTCGCGACCGATGCTAATTTGGGGGTTGTGCCTATTGATTCTTCTTTTGTGGATATGTCCAAAAAACGGTTGAATTGGAGTTTGCCCACCAATCTCTCCACGCTTCTTTATTCGGTTTTAGGCAAGCCCCCTGCAGTGAAATCAAGACCCACCAAGGATCATTCGAACTGTAGATGTCAATCGGATCAATCTCTTCATGTTCTTCGATCTCTTCGATCAGTATTGGAATCAGCCGATCACGCTGAGATGTTGGCATCGCTTCGTCAAAATTGAATAGTCCTTTGTCAATTCGACGTCGGAACTCCGAAATGGCGCTACGCCGCCTCTCCTCTCTGCCATCGAGAATAAGCGAAATCAAATCGCGGTCGGTAATAACTAAAAGAGGATCAATCACCTCTGCATCAATCTTCTTCGATTCGATTCGATCTTCTCGGTTACATCCGCCGAAGAGCAATAGAATTGGAATCAATATTAGAGATAACCACGGAATTCTCATTTCTGCACAACGTCTAGCTCATCCACGGCGGGGATGGAAGCCTGAATTCAAACAGGAGCGTTACCCGCCGTTGGATGTAGCGTCTTGTTCGCTTCGGTCATTTCCAGAACTGCCATGGCTTCTTGTCTTTGGTTCGCTTCCACATCGTGTATCCACGATCAAAATACTGACTGATTCTATCGTAATTCGCCCAAGTGTCCTCGACCCCAAAAAAATCATTACCTCCGCTTACCGAGAAGGCCTGCATGTAATCAGCCACAAACTGGCCCTTCTCAAAGTTGAAGTAGTGCTGTGAAAACGCATTCCCTTCATCGCTAAGCATGTCATCCACGAGAGCGCCGTCGCACCGAGAGTAGATCTCCGGCCCAGTAATCTTCCGGGCCTTGAACGCAGCTATTTCATCAACGAGAAAGTCGTCGACGAATTCGTCGTCTAGAAGATCATTCTGGATTAGCCAACCGAGGTAGAATCCGGTGTGCACGAATTGCTGACCTTCCGGCAGTCCCGCTGTCTCGACCGACTCGGAATGATATTTGGCCTTGTCGTAGACTATGGGCGGATTCATTTTTGAGCGAACAGTTGGTTCAGTTTCAGTTTTGTAGAAGCTCAATACCCGTATATGCCGCAAAACCAACGGCTTTGTCGAAGTTTTTCCATAACTCACCTCGGGAAGATGCTGTTATTTGAGTGTTATTCCCGCAAAACTGACGGATTACCCCCCAAATTCGCTGTTATTCCTGAGCACCAAATAACACAATTTCTGTTATTGAATGCACGGGGAGGGTAGGCCGCCGGCCTGCATTTTTGGGCGGCTCGCCCAAGATATTTACAACATGAGGATTCCCCATGAAGCGGGCCACCGAAATCAGCAGGCCAGCGGCCTGTGCTCCCCATGAAGCGTATACGGAAAAAGACTTGCACACGAGTTTCTATGGCCCGTCGCTCTGCCAGACACTTTTAGTAAGAGAGACCCCGTGTGACTGGATAAAGTTCCAAGGTTGTCTTTCTCTCACTTCACTTTCCGTCTGAGTGTCACCCTCTTGAAGCGCTCACTCCCTTGGTCGCTCTCGCTCGTGATCTGGGGATCGTTGACAAAAAGATTGTGCACGAGGCGGCGATAGTAACTATTCATGGGGTTAAGCACTACCGACTGGCCCGTAATGCGGACACGCTCAGCCATCTCTTTGATCTTCTCCAACATCTGATCTTCCTGCATGGTGCGGAAATATTCCACATCAACTCGGATGCGTGGGGCGTCCGGCATACGGCGTAGCAGCAGGCGATTGACGAGGTATTGAATATCATCAAGCACCTCCCCATGATGACCGATGAGCGCTTCCGTTTCTTCTGTGAGAATCTGAAGTGTGGGGCCGTCAGGTGTGTCCTCGTCCTCGATCTTAACCACAAACCCAAGATGTCCCAACAGAGTGTCGAGAATCTTATGAGCTTGTTCGAGAGCGAGCATATCAATTATTTTTTGGAGTGCGTGCCACCACCACCAAGACGTGGCGCTTGATGCTTATCCTTCTTGGGTTTGTTTTTCTGACCCGAGAATGAAACAGGCGAACTTGGAGCCACTTCTGTCACTACTTTCACTTTTTCCAGCACCGGGTCTTTCTGCCAAAGGCGAGTGACTTGCGCTTGAAGGATGCTGAAAATGTTTTGACCGGTCCAGTAGAGCGCGAGAGCCGAGGCGAAGTTGTAGCAAAAGAACAAGAACATGAACGGCATGAGCATGAAAATGCGCTGTTGAGTCTTATCCGTCGCCTGGGGCTGCGGCGTCAGCTTCATCTGAAGAAACATCGTCACGCCCATAAGCATTGGCAGTGGGTTGATGTCTATGTGATAGCCCAAGAGATTAAAGGCACCGACCGTATCAGGCAGGGAAAGATCATGCACCCAGCCTAGGAAGGGTTGGCCGCGCAACTCAGCGGCATATTGCAACACGGAATAGAAGCCAAAGAATATGGGAATCTGAATGAGCATGGGCAAACAGCCTCCCAAGGGATTGACTCCATACTCCTTATAAAGCTTCATCGTCTCCTGTTGCTGACGCGTGGGGTCATCCTTGAATTTTACCTGTAATTCCTTGATCTTAGGAGATAGCAATCCCATGCGCTTCATGGTGGCATTGGACTTCGCTTGAAAGGGCCAGAGAGATAACCTCACGCAAAAAGTGAGCATGATAATGGCAATCCCCCAGTTGTTCGTCCAGTCATGAAACAAACGAAGCCCTGCTACCAAAATACGACTAACAACGGAGAAATAGCCGTAGAACATGACATAACGTGTCTGCCGGTCAGCCTGCCCCTCGGCATTGTCGATGTTTGCTAAATCCCTGTATATTTTAGCACCTATATAAATGCGGAGATTAAAGACTTTCGCGGTGTCGGGCTCTAATTCTACCGTAGGCAAACTCATACCGCCATGAATGGCATAGTCACTTAGCGCTTTTGCATGGTCTTTAAACGCATCGGATGAATGATCGATGAGAAATCGCTCTGCCCAAAGCTTGCTCGATTGGTCTTCGTTGGGGCTGATCAGCGTGGTGTAAAAGCGACTCATCACCCCCGCCCACCGCAAACGAGCCGGGTTTTGATATTTTTCCTGCAATTCTAAAACTGGTCCTCCAAAGCCAAGAAATCCCGCGCCATCACGGAAACTAGAAGTGGCTTGTATTGCAGCATCCCCGGCATTGTTCCAACAGTAAGCGGGCGGCTCTACATCATCAGGGCGCAGTGAAGATGCTGCTCCAATGTAGAGGTGGAAGTTGTCGCGGCTGACTTTGGCTTGACTGCGATTCGTCAATGTAAGCTTAAAATTTAAGAGGTGATCATTGCTGCCACTCCCTTCGCTAAAGCTGTATTCCTTACGAATGAGCATCTTGTCGGGTGACTCAGCTTCAAAAACCACGCGTGAACCTGTTTGCTCTACAATGTGATAGATTAAGTCATCATAGCTTTTAGCGCCATTGCTTAGGGAACCGATGGCAGCTTTGCCGTGCTCATTGAGCTTGATTAGATCCTTCGTGGTTAGCATTATCGCATGAGCTATGCCGCCACCTTTGGTGGTGAAGGTGTAGGCCACCTCCTCGTTCTTCAGCTCCACCGTTTTTGCGTCTATGGCGGGGGCTTGCGACGCAGTTGCTGGAGTGCTTACTGAAGACACGGCTTCCGCTCCCTTAATCTCACCTGCTTTTGCAATGGGTTGTTGCGGAGCAACGGGGGCGACAGGGGCGACAGGCTGGGGATGTGTCGCCATCCACCAACCATTAAATATCATTGCGGCAATGCAGAGTGTAACGACGATCCAAGCTTTACGGTCCATGAGAAAAATTAAATTGAGTCAAACGTGACGGGTTATGCTGATATTGAGTTCGAGATGATTTCAGACGTGCGGCGGAGTGTTCTGTGCATGATCATGAGGGCAATGACAATCAAGATTCCCTTTTTCCGGTACGGGATCGTGGCCACTGCCACCCCATGGTTGGCAACGAAGAATACGCTTCAAGCCAAGCCACACACCCCGACAAACTCCGTGAGTCTCCACCGCTTGCAAAAAATATTCGGAACACGTCGGAGTGTAGCGACATCCACTGCCCGATCCTCCTATGGCATGAATGACCGGAGACAATACTTTCTGATAACCACGAATGACCAGACGAATGAGTGTCTTCATGAAATAGTCGCCTCTGGTTTAATGGTTTCAAGAATCCCAGCGCGCTTCGCGGAACGTTTCCAGTCCGCCTGTAACTCAACAAGTGAGGCTTCGGCAGCCCGCCACCGAGCGATGGTGACAATCCAGTAACCTGGCCGCAACGGTGTGGCGCGGATGATTTCCCGTAGTCTGCGGCGAATTTTATTACGCTGCACGGCTCCGCCCACTTTACGAGAGGTAATAAGGCCACAGCGCCAAGGGTCATTTTGTTCCAACTTAAGCACACTCAAGACAATGAATCGTCCCGGAAAAGTCACGCCTCCGGCACGCACAATCGCGAACTCGGAGGCGGTTTTAAGACGACTCGCAGCGGAAAAACGCATGGCGTTGGCCGCAGCTTGCGGTGACTACTTGGTGTTGTGTTGAACCGTGTGACGCTTGAAGAGGACTTCAACGCCCTTAGGAACAAGACGTTTGCGACCTGCGCGACGACGACGTCTGATGATGTCTTGTCCGTTCACAGTCTTCATACGGGTGCGAAATCCGAATTGCTGCTTGCGGGTGCGCTTCGAGGGTTGGTAGGTGCGTTTGCTGGGCATATTAGGCGGGGGTAAAAGTGATCTGACCCCGCGTGTCACAGTGTCGCTTGGACCAATGGGGCCGAAATACTACGAAGACACCGTCATTTGTCAAACCGCAAGTCACGCCAGAAAGGTTTTACGGAAAACTAAATCAGCAACATGGCATAAAAAATGTTTGGGCATTGACCATCGGGGTTTATCCTCTTCCTAGATGACCTTATCTCCTCCAGCCTCCAACATTCGCATTGAACCCGCTACTTTAGAGGATTTACCTCAATTAACCGATCTCGTCATGGCGCTATTGGGCGAGGAGGCAGACTTTACTCCGGACCGCATCAAACAGGAGTTGGGGATCAAGTTGATCCTGGAGCAACCCAACCGTGGTCGAATCTTCGCTCTCCGTACGGATCATACGCTGATTGGCATGGTGAACCTCCTTTTCACAATCAGTACCGCAGAAGGCGGGTTTGTCATCATGATGGAGGATGTCATTGTCCACCCCATGCATCGCGGCCAAGGCTATGGCTCCATGTTACTCAAACACGCTATAGAGTTTGCCAAGGAGAAGAAATTCAAACGCATCACGCTCCTGACTGACAAAATCAGCGCTGAAAGCCAGCGATTCTTCCAAAAGAACGGTTTCACTTTCTCGCATATGATACCGATGCGCTTGACTCTAAGCGATACCACAAACGCCTAAGGGCTTAACAAGTGATGACCGCTCACGGCTTCAACTCCGAATACATCCCTGCTGCCGACGCTTTGGCATTGAGTCTCATTGCCTTATTACTGTTCTGCCTCGTATGTTTTGCCATTGGTGCATGGGTATTATGGCGAAGAGAGAAACGATGCGCAGTGGTCTCTACTGAAATTAGAGGAACCACGCAAATAAACTACAATTCGGCACCCGCAAAAAATAGAAAATCCTGGGAACGGGATGAAGACTGGTGGAAAAAGTGACCTCACTTGTCGCTTAACCAACAAGGAAATACGTACTCAAAGCTTATTTCCTACTTTTCCCATGGGAATTTTTTAATAAGCCCTTGCGCCATGCGTATTTAGAGTTAAGTATCTACGTTTCGAAAATTTCCTTCATCGGAAACACCGAACAGAGATTTGCCCGCCACAACTTCCCTCTTAATAACTCAATAATCCAGCCAACTGATTAAATGCTTCCTGAGCACTCCCCGTTCTCTCCTGACCAGCGCCAGACTATTGATAGATTGATCGCTAGCTTTTCTCCCGCTCAGCGCTTCTGGCTTGGTGGATTTCTTTCTACGGGCGGAGTTGAAGTGGCAGCCCCCTCCTCTTCTGCGAACACCGTTCCGCTCACAATTCTATATGGTTCCGAATCTGGTAATTCAGAAAAATTAGCGGACCTTTCTGCTAAAGAGGCAAAAAAACGCGGCTTCAAAGCAAGTGTGAAAAACATGGCGGACATCACGTCTGCCGACTTGGGTAAAGTGGAGAATCTTCTTATCATTGTCAGCACATGGGGTGATGGCGAACCTCCAGACACTGCGACTTCTTTTTATAAGGGACTCATGACTGATACGCTGAGCTTACCGAAGATGCGTTACTCTGTCTGCGCTCTTGGCGATAGCTCCTACGCTCAATTCTGCAAGACAGGGAAAGACGTCGATGCTCGCCTTGAAGCTTTTGGCGCTTCACGCATCGCCCCACGTCAGGATTGTGATTTGGATTATGAAGACCTGCATCGCGCATGGTTGGACTCTGCTTTAAATGCTTTCGGTCCCATTCAGAGCGGCGCATCCAATACTGCCCCCTCTTATGCTCAAGAAGCCCCCGCCTCCTTATACGATAAGAAAAGACCTTTCCCCGGCGAATTAACCGAGAGGGTCCTGCTTAATGGCAAGGGCACGTCCAAAGAAACCTGGCACTATGAAATTTCCCTAGAGGACTCAGGCCTCAATTACGAACCCGGCGATGCGCTCGGCGTCATTCCTGTCAATGCACCCGACATCGTCGCAGGACTTCTGAAAGCATCCAAGCTCACTGGTAGTGAGCAAGTTGAAGTGAGTGGACACGGCAGCAAAATTCTTGCCGATGCCCTGCGTGAAGACTTCGATATTACCGCACTAACGCGTCCCGTTTTGGCTAAACTTCAACTCCTTTTTAAATCAAAGAAACTAGCGGAGCTACTCGATGAAAACTCTGCCGCTAAACTAAAGGATTATCTTTGGGGGCGCTGGATCGTTGATGCCATCAAAGACTTTGCTCCAAAGGGCATCTCCGCCACGGATCTCGCTTCGCTTCTGCGTAAATTACCACCACGCCTTTACTCCATTGCCTCAAGTCCTCTCGCCCATCCTGGAGAAGTGCATCTCACCGTAGCCTCTGTGCGTTATCAATCGCACGGATTGGCCCGCAAAGGTGTCGCCTCGACATATCTCTCTGATTTGGTAAGCAAGGGCAGCACCGTGCCTGTTTACACTCACGAAAATAAAAACTTTCGTCTTCCATCGGCTGGGGAAACCCCGATCATTATGGTCGGTCCCGGCACCGGAGTCGCTCCATTCCGCGCATTCGTCGAACATCGCGCAGAGCTCGGTCAGGCTGGCAAGTCTTGGCTATTCTTCGGTGATCAACATTACACCTACGATTTCCTATATCAGCTTGAGTGGCAGGAACATCTGACCAGTGGTGCTCTGACCAAGCTCGACGTCGCCTTCTCGCGTGATCAACCCGAAAAAGTCTATGTCCAGCATCGTATTCTGGACAAGGCCAAGGAACTTTACGCTTGGCTCGAGAGTGGCGCTCACTTTTATGTCTGTGGTGATGCCTCACGCATGGCTAATGATGTGCATGAAGCGCTGATTACAGTCATCGAGAATCAAGGCAACAAGTCCCGTGATGCCGCGGAAGCTTATGTCGAGGACCTTAAAAAGACCAAGCGCTATCAGCGTGATGTTTACTAAACTGTAAGCGGCAATCTATAACAGAAATTTCTCCATGTCCGACCAGAAACAACTCTCCGCCAACGAAGGCATCAAAACACGCTCAAACTATCTCCGCGGCACCATCGCCGAAGGTTTGGCCGATTTGTCCACTGGTTCGCTCTCCGAAGATGATCAGCAGCTCATTAAATTTCACGGGAGCTATCAACAAGATGACCGAGATCTGCGTCCCGACCGTCGGAAGCACCGCCTTGAGAAAGCCTACTCCTTCATGCTTCGCATCCGAGTGCCAGGAGGTATCGCAAGCTCACATCAATGGCTTGAGACAGACCGCATCGCGGAAGTTTACGCCAACGGCACCATCAAACTTACCACACGGCAAGCTTTCCAACTTCACGGCATCATCAAAACCAATCTCAAACGTACGATTAAAGAGATTAACGATACCGCTATGGATACCATCGCGGCCTGCGGTGATGTGAACCGCAACGTGATGTGCAACCCGAATCCTTTTCTTTCAAGCATCCACGCGGAAGTGCTCAAAGCGGCTCAAGACATTTCCACTCACCTCACTCCCAACACTCGTGCTTATCACGAAATTTGGTTAGACGGCGAGAAAATAAAAACCAGTGAGGAAGACGAAGAGCCGATCTACGGCAAAACTTATCTACCTCGTAAATTCAAAATCACCATTGCTGTGCCACCGAGCAATGATGTCGATATTTTCGCCAACTGCCTCTCGTTCATCGCCATCGTAGAAAACAGCAAACTTGTAGGATACAACGTCGCTGTTGGTGGCGGCATGGGCATGACACATGGCAATGAAGCTACCTTTCCTCGGCTTGCCGATGTCGTTGGCTTTTGCACACCCGCTCAAGTTGTCGATGTCGCTGAGAAAGTCGTGCTCGTACAACGTGATTTCGGTGACCGCACTGATCGCAAGCATTCACGCTTAAAATACACCGTCAATGATCGTGGTGCCGATTGGTTCCTCGCGGAGTTGAATAAATATCTTGGCTATACACTTCAGCCAGTACGTCCCTATGTTTTCAAAGACAATGGTGATCGCTTCGGATGGATCGAAGATGAGAAGGGCAACTTCCACTACACACTTTTTGTTGAAGGCGGTCGTGTTCTAGATACTGACGCTTACGCGATGCGCACCGGGTTACGTGAGATCGCCAAAATCCATGAAGGAGATTTCCGTCTCACGGCAAACCAAAATGTGATTATTGCCAATATTTCACCAAAGAAGCGTGCGGCAATTGAGACGCTTCTTACAAAATACGGCATGGCCAAAAGTCACGAGCGCAGTGCGCTCAGACTCTCTTCCATCGCCTGCGTATCTCTGCCTACATGCGGTCTTGCACTCGCAGAAGCAGAACGTTATCTCCCAGATGTTATCACTGACCTCGAAACAACTCTTGAGGAAGTCGGGCTACGACATGATGCCATCACCATACGCATGACCGGGTGCCCCAACGGTTGCGGTCGCCCCTTCATTTCCGAAATCGGATTTGTCGGACGTGGTCCTGATCGCTACAATGTCTATTTGGGTGGCGGCCATGCCGGAGAGCGTCTCAGCAAGCTCTACCGCCAAGATTTGCCATCCAGTGAGATCAAATCACTTCTTTCCCCCATCCTGAGCCACTACGCCAAGGAAAGAAATACCGGTGAACATTTCGGGGATTTCGTCATCCGTTCAGGCTACGTCACCGCAACGACTCAAGGCAATGACTTCCATATGAATATCAAAAACGAAGCCTTGTCCGCCTGATTGACCTAACAGCTTCAAAACAAAGAGCCGACAGAGTTGATCTGTCGGCTCTTTGTTTTAAAAAATGACGGGGCCTTTAAGCTGCGGGAGAAGAGCTAGAAGTTCTCCCCTGCTTCTTCGCACTGGAGGAATAGTAACTAGCGTAGTTGTAGTAAGTGTATTCCTTCAGATTGATGCTTGAGCGATTGAGAATAATACCACCCATATTGACCTGACGGTCATAAAGCAGATCAAGCGCCTTGGAACTTAAACGCGCCATCGTGGAAGATATCCGCACTACAAAAAACACTTTATCCAACTTGGGGGCAAAGCTGGCTGTATCATCCGCAACCAGCACAGGTGCGCTGTCGAAAATAACATAATCATACTCCTCCTTCATCTCCCTGAGCATTTCTTCCGTCAAGGTGGATAGGAAAAGCTCGGACGTCTGGTCCAGGGACTCACCTCGCGACAAAATATGTACCCCCTTGGTGCTGCACTCCTGCACGGCATCACGCCAGTGGAGTTGTGACGTAAGCACTTCACTCAAGCCAGGTGTGGCCGCCACTTTGAATAGCTCATTCACTCCACCGCGACGCAAATCAGCATCAACTAAGAGAACGCGAGAACCACCCAAAGCGAGCGTCACCGCAAGATTGCAGACCGTAGTAGTTTTACCTTCATTGGGCACTGCGCTCGTAATCAAAATAACCTTGGGCGGCTTGCCTTCCTTCCAGTGTTTAAAAAGTATGGACGATCTCAAGTTACGAAAAGCCTCTGCATAAAGATGACGATCATCATTCGGCTGTAGTAAAGTCACATCCCCACGTGTCGTCTGTTCTGGAATCTGACCCAGTATCGTTTCATTGGGAAAAAGGGATTGAAATTCACTAAATGAATTCATGCGATCATCAAGACGGTCAAAGAGCAGTAATATCATGGTCCCTATGGCAAGACCAATCACCAGAGCAAAAACAAGCGGCAACCATAGCTCAGGCACGATGGGCGCGGCCTCCTGTGGACGCTGCATGATAGAAACCAGCCCTGAGGTAAGCGCCTGACTGTTGTCCAGACGATCCAATGCTTTTTTCCATTCTTCATAATCTTGTTTCGTACGATCAAAGTCTCCTTTCATCGCTTGATGCATCACAATTTTGTCATTGGCTTCACGCGCCTTGCCTTCCCACTCCTTAATTAAGTCATTTAAAGAAGCTATCTTAACATTCATGGTATCGAGACGACGCTTCCATTCATCCAGACTTTGCTGCTTATGAATATCGATTAGCGCACTTTGCATCTCAAGCTTCTCATCAATTTCTTTGATGGACGGATGTTCCGCACGAAAAGTCCGCAATTTCTGAAGACGGTCCGCTTCAATCAGCTTCAAGTTCTGAAGTGCATTCAAATAATCTGTTTCAATACGGGACAATCCTGCCGAAAGATCTCCCCCTCTAGGCATTTCAATACTAGGAGCAACCGTATTAGGGGTTGGCGCTGGCGGTGGTGGTGTCAGCCCGGCAATTGGTTGGGTTGCAGCTCCTCCTTGCTTTCCTTTGAGATAGTCGTCCAATCCCAATTTTTCCATCATTCGTCTCTCCGTATCATAGAGATTCAGGTTGTTTTTCAACTGACTAAGATAGGCGGCAGCCTGATTGCGATCCCCCTCAAAGATGACTAGGTCGTTATTTTTAAGGAAAGTCTCTAAGTTGAGCGCTTTTTCTTTCACCGTCTTCTCTCGGCTAAGCACTTCTTCAATAACCTTGTTCATTTCTGTCGTAAGAGAGTTTTGCACCATTTCCTTACCGAAAGCGATGTATTCATCCAGAATCCCTTCCAGATAAACACGGGTATATTTCGCTTCAGCACCCTCTGCTTTGACATTTAGAATAGAGGACCCCTTGGTCTGAGTGACTCGAATTTCAACATCAATATCATTCAACTCGGGGTGCAAACTGCGAACTCGCTCCAGAGCGCGTCGCCTTAATTCACCACTCTCCAAAATTTCCATCTGCGTGCCATAGAAATCCTGTGGCATCATTTGATTCACCACCTTATCACTTTGATTTCCCCCTGAATTAATCTGCATGCCCGCCACCACACGACCAACTGTGCCATATTTCGTGGTTTGCGTTGTAACTCTCAGCGCTTGAACACAGACAGCGATGGCCGCAGTTAGTAGTAAAAACCACCAGCGACGACGCAACAATATCTTATACCGCTGAAACTTGGCAGAAGTCTCGTGGAAACGGTTAAGATTTGAAGATGGGTTAGAGATAGTATCGAAGGCTTCCATAAATGTTCGGCAAACAGGACTTTATTTGAGTTTATATCTTCATCAAGAAAACGGAAGCGGTATTTTACAATGTAATCACAACATGAGGGGCGCTAAAATGTTGGTTTTCTTCCCACCGTGCCCTGATATTTCACTGCCCATTGTTTAAAAATTCATGCAACGGGTTAGTAAAATAACAAGAAGACAATCAAAAATTGCATTGACCAGACTTAAAAAGTGTAGGTCAATGGAAAAACATTGTCATGCCCGTAATAAAAAAACAGTACTATTTAGCTATTCATCAAGGCTTTACGCTCGTCGAATTACTTGTCGTCATTCTTTTTGTTACTTTAACGTTAGGATTGTTCACTTCGCTTACAAGCAAGCCTGACATCAGTCGCCGCCTAAACGCCGCTGGACAGCTTTTTTACGGTAAATTGAGAGAAGCGCGTAGCGTTGCCGCAATGAGGCAGAGCAATGCACGCTTACTTATTCACATGGATCATTCGCACTCTGATCTTCTCATGCATTCCGTCACGATTGTTGCGGAAACCGAACCCGGAAATAGCATTTGGGAACCTGTCGGCGCCCCCGAACGTCTCCCTGATGGTATCTTGTGGATTCCCAATGATGGAGTTAACGGATGGTCTGGAATCACCTCTTTTGGCGGACAGAATATGAATCTTGAGATTGAAATTGGCGGTTGGACGGCCAACACCACCTGCTGGGCCTATGAGTTCAAACCTACAGGACGCATTTCTAGTCTGCGTTACGACTGCTATGTCGCGGAGGGATTCATCGATACTGACCTTCACCCCAAGCTGCTCAATCCACAAAATCTCCGCGGGTTGCGGGTAAATACCTACGGTCAAGTGTCCGAGGTGGCCACTTCACCTCTCCCTAAATAAACGCCCTATGACGCTTATAACTCATTCTCTTACGCGAAAATCACTCAGGGGATTCACACTTGCTGAGATTGCAATCACCCTGGGAATTGTTGCTGGCACCGCTCTTCTGATTCTAGGTATTTTCAGTACAGTAGCACAAAACGTAAAACGACTCAAGGAAGTGGAAGCTCCACTGCGTCCCGGACTAACAATCAATCCAACCATTAGTCACCCCAATCATCCTCTTCCTGACGAAGGCGGCCCATTTACGAAACATAGCAAACGACCTCCTCAGTAAAATAGAGTCCATGCAATTCCGCATCCAGCGTTACAGCTACAAAAAATCCGGATTCACGCTTATTGAGGTGTTACTGTCTACGGTTATAGGGGTAAGCCTTATTCTGTTGCTGGCCAATGCCGCTATCGACACGGCAACAAACAATAAGCGACTCACCGAAGAATTGGATCGCAGCGCACGCGCGCGACTGGTTCTTGATCTTCTTGTAAACGACCTTCAATCCATAGTTTTACGCCGTGATACCAACAACTGGATTGCGATAGATGTGTTGTCAGATACCAAAAACTCCAACCACTGGCAGACCGCAGTTGGTCAAAAGCCCGACGAGGCATCTCTAGCACTTCAACCCAAGATCGATTCAGAGACAGGAATGATCAATCCTGAGGACTACCGATTTGGCATCGCTGGAACATGGTTACGCTTCATCACCACCGCCGAAGATCGAAGCATATTCACCAGTGGAAAATTGGTGCCGGGCGACATCAATGCTGTCGCCTATCAGATCATTCGCCGAGCACTTCCATCCGTCCCATCCGCATCCGATTTAACAAACGCAGGCTATCAAATTCATCGTTCCATCGTGCGCGCTGATTTTACATTTGATACCGGCTATTCAGTGGAAACCTACAAAGGAACCTCAGATCTCGGTAGACCCGGCGAAATCAAATCACCACGCCTCGATAGTGTGGTGTGCGATCAAGTCATTGATTTTGGAATCATCGTCCATCAAATCAATAAGGACGGTAAGTTAGTACAAGGATTTCCTTCACGTGATCCCAGTCTAACTCCGCTGAAGAATCCATTAAAATACCGTGCTCCTCAAGACGGAATACCCGTACGCTTGGAAATTCTGGTTCGGATTATAAGCGGCAATGGAGCACGGGAACTGCGAGCCAGAGAACAGGGATCCATATCTCCTGATGATTGGTGGCAACTCGCCTACCGGGAAAGTCGAGTTTATAGCCGCACGCTTTCGCTCCCCCAAGCTTTTTAACGAAGATGAACTTAGCCGTTAAAAGTAAACTTCATTCACTGACAAAGGCTGGTTTCGCCCTTGTAGCAACATTGCTGTTTATTTTTCTCATCATCGGACTCCTTGTTACATTAATGAGCCTAACCACAGTTGAACTGCGAGTGGTTGAAAATTCCACCAAACTCCGCAAAGCACGCAACAACGCCCTCACTGGACTGCATCAAGCAATCAATACCCTGCAAAACAATGCCGGTCTCGATCAAAGCATAACTGCTACGGCAGCCTTGCTCGACACCAATCCAATGACCCAAAAAATCGACGGTGTCGCCAATCCCTGGCTCACCGGAGTCTGGAGATACTCCGATACCCCATTGAATCCAGACAAGCCCCTTGTCTGGCTCATCAGTGGTGCTCAAGAACAAGATGATACGAACACACCCCTGGCTACTCCCTTCACCAAGCTGGATAATCCAACATCCAAAAAAGACTATGTCTGGCTACTTCACAAAGCCGTCGGCGAAGATTTAGATCTCAGTGTGAAAGCACGCAAAATTGAAATCAAGATCAAAAAACCGACGCGTTCAAGCGAGCCTGATAAGAAATACACTATCGGTCATTACGCTTGGTGGGCTAGCGATGAGAGTACAAAATGCCGGGTCAATCTTCCCATGGGCGCTGAAGAGAAAGCATCAAAGTCCGAGACCGTAATGCAAGCTAAATGGAAGCTCTCTGCGCCCCGCCGTGCCTCATGGAAAATGACCGATATGGAGGCGCTACCTGTAGATTCTGTTAACCTATCCAAGGTGCTTACTTTTGCACAGATCTCCCTTTTGGTAGCGCCCACTAATCGTAACAAGCTTCTCGATTCGCTTGAAAAACATTTTCACGATCTAACTGCAGATTCTCTTGGCGTAATTACAGACACTAAAGCTGGCGGATTAAAATTCGATCTCTCACTCGCATTTGAGATGACCGATGATGCATTCGAAAACGATCCCTATTTCACACAGAATGATGAGCTTATAGATCTTATGCCAACAATGCGCGATCATTATCGTGCCTATAAACGCGTCGAAAATCCTCATTCAAATCCCTCCTTTGATGCGTGCCCAAATGCCATCAAATCTTTAGACAACACGAAGGAGGGCTTGGCAGAAGCTTCCAATTCTTATCTAAATTCAAAGGACGCACTACCAGTCAAAGCTGGATTCAATCCTATAGTCATGCGCTTCGAGTATTGCTACAGCGTGCTCAGCAATAGTGCTCCAACCAAAGAAGTTGGTGGCCCTGACCAAAAGCTTCTTCTTGTACTGGATCCCATTATTACATTATGGAATCCACATAATATCACGCTGAAGTTTGATTCCTACCGTGTTAATGCATGGGTTCCAAGTTTACACCTAGTCATTGAAAAACGTGACCCCTGGAAAGCAGATCGCAAATATGTGATTGATGATGAAGTCTGGCATAACGAACAGCTCTATCGCGCCAAGACACCAATAATTAGCCTGGAACCGTCAAGTAAAACTAAGGAATGGGAGCTACTAAATCGTAAATGGACGCTGGCTTCTGACATTAGCTTAAAGAAACTATTTGAGAATTATAGTGCCGGGAAAACCAGCAGTTTCATCATGCTGAATAAAGGCTCCTCCCTGAACTCACCCATTGAGATGAAACCAGGTGAAATCGTCATTTTCTCACCTGATCAGAATAAGCCCTACACTCACCAACCTGGCGATTTTCATCTCATACTTGAACGCGGATTAAATACTCAAGGGGGTATTTCCTTCGAAAGGCTAACGCCTCAACAAAACGGCGGGGAGACTGGAAACGACATGCTCTTACATGTTTATAACGACTCCGAGATCCGCGTTACACTTGAACCGGAACGGGATGATGATTACAAGAAAAACGATCCGTTTGGATTTGTCGCCAGCCACACCGTATCTGGATTTGACGCTACGCCAATATCAGACACCGCACCTCAACCCTATCGTGAATTTATCGGATACTTCAAAGACGGCGCTAATGCCTTTGAATCCTTTGCTTGGGCTGGCAACCGCACTGGAGAAGCGCCAAAGTTCACTTACAGCACTCGTGCATACAGTGGTAAAGACAAGACAGACAAACCACTACCGGGCATGAGTGACACCCTGAAAGTTGGTAAACAAATCAATGATAAAGAGAAACGTTTCTTGGGTTTGATTGATTGGCACCTCAAGACAGAAGCAGACGCCAATGGATTTCCTGTACAGATGATCACTCGTTTCGACCCTCGCTGTGTCTTCATGCGCCAACCGAAACGTGGCTATCCATGCACCATTCCTCAATATCAAATCAGTGCTCGGAAGCTGACCTCCAGCACGGGCATCATCGAAGTAAATAAAGACAATGGATATTGGGGGCCTTCCAATGGAGCCAGTGGAGAAAGCTTCGCGTCCCTCTTTGAAATACCTACCGTGCCCATGCTTTCCATCGGGCAACTACAACATTATCACGCAGGATCGCGAGCGCGCTCCGAATCAATCAATGCTGGCTATATCATCGGCAGCTCATGGGCTCATCCCTATATCAAACGCGATATGGAGGAAGAACCAACAGCCGAAAATGGCCCCATCAAAGATCTATCGCACCTGTTAAATAGAAAACTGTTTGATCACTTCTACTTTTCCTCCATCACCCCTCGCACAGGTGAAGAAACTGTGAATGGTCGCATCACTGACCTTACTGCTGAATCCAATCCGAAATCACTGCCTAATCCGAGGATGCGGCTCTATCTTGCGCCGGGACAGACGCTGAAAAGTGTGTGTGATAGCCTCACTGATATTCCTGACCCCAGTAAAACCCCTTCTTATAAAAAAGCAGCTGCCAATTTTTTTGTAGAGGGAGCCTTTAATATTAATTCAACCTCGGTTGAAGCATGGAAAACGCTGTTGGCCAGCTTGAATGGGTTTGCTATTCCCGTCTGTGACTCTCTCGATAATACCACCACACTGATAGCAAGCAAAGATACGCCTCTCCCACGATTCATCCTATCTAACGGAGATGATTCCAAACAATGGCGAGGATTCCGTAGTCTCACGGATAAACAACTTCAAGCGTTAGCTGAAGCCATTGTCAATGAAGTCAAAATACGTGGGCCATTTTCATCTCTTGGTGACTTCATAAATCGCCGACTAAAAATTGATGATACCGGTCTCAAAGGCGCACTTCAGGCTGCTATTGATAGCACCGATATCAATCATAATTTCACCGCTTTGATCACAGGAGAACAATTGAAGAATGCCGCTCAAAAAGGCAACTCAAACAGTGGCGCAGAAGATTGGTCATTCCCCTATCCTGAACATTGCACTGGCCCCATTGGAGCAGGCGCGGCGGGCTTCCTGACTCAAGGCGATTTATTACAAGCGCTTGCACCTCATCTAACGGCTCGTTCTGACACCTTCAAAATTCGAGCGTATGGCGATGTCGTCAATCCGATCACGGGAAAACTGGAAGCCCGCGCTTGGTGTGAAGCCATTGTGCAACGATTGCCTGAATACACGAATTACGTAAACAAGGATGATCCTCCTGAGGAATGGAAAGCTGATGCACCGTGGGTGCAGCCGGAAAATCAACAAAACCAATACAACGTCATTTATGGTCGTCGCTTTCGCATTGTCAGAATCCGATGGCTCTCCCCTGATGAAGTATAAGTTTCTCACTCCATCAAAATCATGTCACTCCGATTCTCACTACTGCCTGTCCTGCTTCTTCCAATCCTCTGCTCAATTCAGGCTTCCGATAAAACTACTGCTCATGCACCAGAGCGTCGGGTTATCTTTACCTGTCTATCTTTAGATGATGAGATAGATACTTTGTATTATCGCACGCTCATCAAAGATCCTAAGGCTCCAGCATTTTATACGGTAAACAAGTCATCGGCCTTAATCATCAGTACGCGTGGCCTAAAAATCGCCAGCAGCTTTCGTTCAGAGCCGCAGTCATATCTTGGACCGGCAATTCTCGAATTCTTCTCCAAACCACCTCCCACAAATCGAGCCTTAAATGACAAGGCGGTCGATCCAATCGCCAGCA
>VFKY01000082.1 GCA_009885275.1 Verrucomicrobiota bacterium
TCAGTCGCTTAGTAATGTATCTGAAAATAAGCTGGCACATGAGAAGATAGAGGAAGTTCTGCGTAATTCAAAACCCACTCAAAAAATTCTACAGACTGCGGATACCGTAATGCAGAAGCTTGGCCGTAAGGAGCAACTCATTGTCATCCTTAAAAAATATGTGAAAGAGCAGCCGGACGACCTCGAGATCAAACTGCTACTTGCCATGCGTGAAATCGAAGTGGGAATTGATGTTGAAATAGGGATGAGCGCTCTCTGGGACTTGGCTAAGAACGATAGCAAGACGGGGCTTAAAGCCATTGAATATCTCAACAGTCAAAAAGTTACCGGTAAGAAGGAGCAAATGGATCTGATTGAGTTACTCCAAAAGCACCCACTTGCCGATGAAGAACATCGCATCTCAGCCTTACGAAGACTGGCGGACCTTAATCCCGGCAGCAAAAAGGATATCATTGATAAAGCGATAAAGGATCATTTAAACTCCAAACGAGAGGATCTTGTGCCTCTGGTTCGCTGGATGTCCATGGAAGGTGAGAACGAAAAAGTAGTCTCCCTTCTCAAAGAGGAAATGGTGCTCGACTACCTGCCTCTTCTCCAAAACTACCTCAACGCTCTCACTCTACTGAAACGCTATGAAGACATGGAGCGAATAGTCAACGATCCACGGGCACGCTTGACGACTGCCGAGAGAAGTTTTCACCGGGTCCACCTTGCTTTTGTCACCAATAAAAAATGGGACGAAGTAAACTCGTTGCTCGTCGATGCATTAGCTGCAGCACAGAGTGAAGCCAAGCCGGACATCATTCTCAACATTGCCAAATACGCCGAAGAAAGAAATCATCCGCTCACTGCTGAACAGGCTTATCATGCCGCCTCCACTATTCGTCGAACCGAACGCGAAGGGTTTGAGGGATTATTGCGACTAACCTACCTCAATGGTAATTCAAAAAGCTTTCTTGAAACAGCCAAGGAGAGCGCACGTCGTTGGCCCGACAAGGAACTGTTTCTGGAACGCTATCTATACGCCTGCCTTCTGTCGGGGCTGGATATGGAAACAGCGATTGCTCGCTCTCAAAAATTACTCAACGACCGCCCTAACGACACTCAAAGAAAACTCATCATGGCTCTAGCTTATTGTCGTCAACTCGACCCGAAAACAGCCAGTCGATATCTTCAGAAAATCGATTTAAGTGATTTGTCGATGGGGCAAGGTGCAGTCCTTTGCGGCATCATGCAGATCGCGGGCTATACCAATCAGGCATCTAAAATCGCCGGGCAAATCCCAGAAAAAGCCCTTATGTTGCCTGAAGAGGCACGCTTTCTTATGTTGGTTAAAAAACAAAAGGATTCCTAGCGCTTTCAAGGTGACGTAATACATCATTCGAGTTAAATCACAGACATCAATGTCTCTTGTTGTTTTAATCCCCGCTTTGAATCCTTCTGACCAGTTAATCATGGTCGTAAAGAATCTTGCCACACATCCGAGTGTGTCAAAGATCATCGTGGTTAATGATGGCAGTGATGCGTCATTCAATGACATCTTCCAACAAGCTGCAGCGCTTCCCATAGTCGAACTACTTCAACATGCTACCAATCTTGGTAAAGGCGCAGCCCTGCGCACAGGGATCAATCACTTCCTCTGTCATGCGCCAATTCACGCCATCCTAGTTACGGCGGATGCCGATGGACAACATTTGCCAGAAGATATCGTCGCAGTTGCGCTCTATGCTCAGGATAACTCTCGTGCACTTGTTTTAGGAACTCGTGCTTTCGGTGGCGATGTGCCTTGCAGAAGTAAGTTTGGCAACAATATGACGCGTTACATTTTTCGCGCCTTGATTGGAAAAAAGATAGGTGACACACAGACCGGCTTGCGAGCTATCCCTCGCAGCATCATGCCGCAACTCCTTAAAATCAAAGCCTGTGGTTATGCTTTTGAACTGGAAATGCTCATCCTTGCCGCGCGTAACGGAGTCAGCATTCAAACCCTGCCTATTCAAACCGTTTATCTTCATGGCAATCAATCGTCCCATTTCAAACCAGTGATGGATTCAGTGCGGATCTACCTTGTTTTTGTCCGCTTCATCGCCCCCTTCCTACTCGCGCTGATTCTTGACCTCGCTCTCTTTGCTCTGATCTGGAGTAATACACACCGTTTTTTCTTAAGCATGGTGACCGCCCGACTCACGGCTAGCAGCATCAATTATATCCTGAACACACGATTAATATCCCATTCGCCATCAAGTTGGAGGCGATCTTTAATACAATACGGAATCTATGTCACATTGCTCGGTGGTGCCGCCATACTCCTCATCGATGCCCTCGTTCATCGTATGGGTTGGAATGTTTATTTTGCCAAAGTCTTTATCGAAACACTGCTCTTCATGGTCAGTTACGGCATCCAACGAAACATTGGTTTCGCCAGTTCAAGTGATAAAGCACCCATCGCCCCCTCTCCGGAGCCAGTGCCCGCAAAGCTCTAGCCACGCGCTTTACTCAAGAGCGCGTTAACATCTTCCATGGATGTTTTCCATGAACACATGAACCGTGCGCCACCACCGATAAAATTATAATATTTCCAGCCTGCAGCACGGAGACGTTGATCCACTTCCGCAGGTAGCTTGGCAAACACAGCGTTTGCTTGCACCGGATGCAGCAATTCCACACCGGGGATTTCCTGCAATCCAGCAGACAGTGCCTGAGCCAATCCATTGGCCTGTTTTGCATAACGCAACCAAGTTCCATCGCCCAAAACTCGGCTCCACTGGGCAGAAATAAAACGCATTTTACTGGCAAGCTGCCCCGCCTGTTTACAACGCCAGGCAAACTCGGCACCGAGTTCTCTATTAAAAAATACCACTGCTTCAGTCATAGCCATACCAAGCTTAGTGCCCCCGAAGCAGAGAACATCAACGCCAGAACGCCAGGTCACTTCCGCTGGAGAACAACCCAGAGAAGCAATCGCATTAGCAAATCGAGCACCATCCATATGAATGGACAATCCATGACTTCGTGTCACTCCCCACAGGTTCTTTACTTCATCGGGATGATACACTGTGCCATACTCCGTGCTCTGACTGAGACTGAGCGCTTTCGCTTTAGGAAAATGCAAATCCTTGCGATGCACAATAAGCCTCTCCACATCAGCGATATCACATTTACCATTGTCCCCCGTTGCTAAAAGAAGCTTTGAACCGTTCGAAAAGAACTCCGGCGCCCCGCACTCATCGGTTTCGACATGCGCAACCTGATGGGCAATGACGCTTTGATAACTTCGGCAGAGCGAAGCCAGCGATAACGAATTGGCCGCTGTTCCGGTGAAAACAAAGTAAACATCGCAGTTTGTTTCAAATAAATCACGAAAGGAATCGCACGCGGTTTGAGTAAAGCGATCATCACCATAGGATGATTCAAATCCATGATTTGCTTCACTCAAAGCCTCCCATGCTTCGGGACATACCCCGGCAGTGTTATCGCTGGCGAACTGACATCCGGGAATACTCATGGCAGGTGAAATGAATTAGATAGGGCAGGGTTAAA
>VFKY01000187.1 GCA_009885275.1 Verrucomicrobiota bacterium
AGGCACCATGAATTCACTCAAATTAAACGAAGCCATCACCTATTGTGAACAATGCGGCCGAGTGCTGTTTATCGAGGGGTAAATTCCTGTCTTAAGGGCTAGCATTGACATTTTACAGGAATACAGGAACCTGTATAACATGAAAGCCACACTGGAAATTCCTGATGACCTTTATCGGCGCGTTAAAGCTCGCAGTGCGCTGGAGGGCCGCCCGCTACGCTCTGTTGCGGTGCAACTTTTTCAAAACTGGCTCAACGATGAGCCTTCACCGCCCGTGGTTTCAGTCATCGCATTGTCTGCGGATCGGAAACCCACAAGATTCGACAAAGCGCCCTGGCTTGCCATCACGAAACCTTACTTGAAGTCTGAGATGAGCCATGACATGGACGAGATTCGCGCCACTATTGCCGAAGGTTGGTCTGAGGATGTGGCGGAAAAAGTCAACCTTGCCTCACGCAAATCATGAATGCCGCAGGCTTTTCTTTGGACACTTCGGTTCTACTCCGATTATTGGTTCAAGAACCGATACCTCTGTTTCATCTTGCCGCTCAGTTTGTTGAAGAGCAAATGTCGTCAAACGTTCCGATCTACGTTAGCGATCTGGTTCTTGCTGAAACTTATTTTGCATTGCAGACTTATTATCTACTGCCTAAAGCGGATGCCCTCATGGCCATCCATTCCTTTGTTCAGACCAAGGGTATTAACATCACTCCTTCTGCCCGTGCCGTGTTGACCCTACCCAATTTAGCCACGATCAAACCCGGCTTTGTGGATCGACTCATTCACGGCACCAGCTACGCGGAAGGCAAAGCTCTCGTCACCTTTGAGAAAGCAGCCAAAAAATTACCTGACACTGTGGTGCTTTGAAGATGCAACTTATTACAAAGCCTTAGTTCGCGCTTTACCTGAGGGAAGACTGGCGTTTTTCTCAACCATGGCTAGGATGCCTGCTCTTCATGTCCTCCCACCCCCATCTACGACGCAATTTCTGGATGCACTGTCTGGAAGGCGGGTTCTACATGGCGGGGTTGGCTTTTATCTCACCGGAAACGGTGTTGCCCGCCTTCGTTAAGGAACTGGGCGGGCAGGCCAACCTTATCGCGTTGATGCCAGTGTTGCTGCCAGCCATGTTTTCGATGTTAGGGATCTTTGCGGCACCCTTCATCGAGCGGATGCACCACTTCAAGACTTTCGTCATTCTCTTCGGACTGATGCAAAGGCTCCCCTATCTCATTGCGGGATTGGTGATGTTGTTTGCGCCCCAGTCCGCGGGAGCCATTCTCTATATTGTGGTGCTTACTCCTGTGGTATCCGGATTGATAGGCAGTGTGGGTGTCCCTGCATGGATGGAAATGGTGACAAGGATGATCCCTGAACATTTGCGAGCTTCAGGTTGGGCTATTCGCTATGTAATTCAGGGGGTTTTTGGGCTAAGCGCGGGGTTTATCATTCACTGGATTTTGACGCATCACCCCGGTGCCATTGGTTATGCTTGGCTACATCTGATCTGCTTCGGATTTCTCGTGCTCTCCTGGTTGTCGCAGGTCTTCATGATCGAGACCGACACCACACGTCCGACCAAAGCACTGCAATCTTCCTATAAAAACTATCTGCGCGAGTTGCCATTATTGCTTCGAGATCACCCCTCTCTCATCAAGCTCATTTTTGCTCGATTTACAGGGATGGGATATCTCATGCTGGTTTCCTTTATGAGTATCTATGCCCTAAAAGTTTCGGGTCGCCCCAATGCCGATATTGGACATCTGGTCACGGCAAATATGATTGGCGCACTCTGTGGCAATGTCTTCGCAGGCTGGTGGGGCAACCGTCATGGTGGTCGAGCCATCATGGTGCTCTCGCGTTTTATGGGTCTCGCTCTTTGTGTGGCACTTCTCTTTGTACAAAGCTTTGAAGGATTCCTCATCGCGTTTTTTGTCTGGGGCTTTGGATTGTTTGTGGATCGCGTCGGCGACCTCACCCTAAGTGCAGAACTATGCCCTTTGGAGCGTCGCCCCGTTTATCAATCCGTGTTGGGATTCTGCCAAATGCTCTGCCTCCTGACCGCAGTGACGATGAGTGGCGGGCTTTACCGTTACACCCAGAGCTTTCATGCGGTCATCATACTTAGCGGAATCTTTACCGTAATATCCATCCTCATCGTATGGACCATTCCTGAAGTGCGAAAACGCAAACAAGAACACGCCGTGATGGGTGAGAATCCACCGATGATTTGATTAAAGCGCTGGTCGTGGCGGTGTTGGCGGAAGATCATCACCAAGAAGTTGACGCAAAAACAAGCGATCCGCCGCGTCTTTTTCGCGATACGTCTGCTTCATCAACCAAAGTTTTTTGGGTGAAGCGAAGGGAATGGGAACGCCAAGAATATTCCGTATTACAGCATCTTGAGCTACATCATCGTAATCGAGTCCACAGGCTGATTTCATGAGATCCAGCACAAATACATCGCCGATACGAACCACGGTGTATTCCGCAACATCACCCACTTTCAACTCCGCAGCCGCACGCTCTGGCATTTCCGATGCGGCTTGTAAAACCTTGGCTTCATTTTCAGGATGCACATCAATAATCAAGTCCACGTCCATAGTCGCCCTTAAATAACCTGCCTGCTGAACTGCAAGGCCACCAACCACGACATACTTGGCGCCCAGCTCATTGAGCCTGCGACACAGTGCTGCCACATCCTCCATTTTAGGAGGGTCGGCTTCACCTACCTCTTGCGGGTCAACATCTTCCATTGCCATGCATCTGCCTCCTCATGCGAGGTAAATCGAAAAACACCGCGAGGCATGAACGGTGTCTTGAATGCCTTATGAAAGTCAACTGCAGCATTCTGCAATCCCACTGCGGCTTTCGCAAAGTCACTGGGGGCACGCACTCTTCCCACCGTCTTGCCGATGGTTTCTTCGAGGTTGATAATCGGACTCACATGCCAGTCATAACACAAGCCCTTATCTCAAGCAACACATTCGCTGCATGTCCCGCTTTGCATTCCTGTGATATTACTGCTAACAAAAACAGGTATGTCCATTCCTACTCCTGAACCTGTCGGTAATCACACTTCTCTCTGGGGCGAAGGCCCAATCTGGCATCGCGACCATCTCCTCTATGTCGATATCGAAGGTCAAAAAATTGTGCGCTTTGATCCTGCTACAAACCAAGAAAAAATCTGGGATGTGGGTGAACGTGTCGGCACGGTGGTCGTGCGCGAAGCCGGCGGCATTATCTTCGCCGGAGAGCTGGGCATTTCCCTGCTCGATGAAGCGACGGGCGGCATCACCCGACTCGCAGATCCTGAAGCTGATAATCGCGGCAATCGATTCAATGACGGCAAATGTGATCCCGCAGGACGATTCTGGGCAGGCACCATGCCCCTCGGAGAACGCAAGCCTGTGGCTTCGCTATACTGCATGGAAGCCGACCATTCCGTGTCGAAGAAGTTTGCGAACGTCACGGTTTCCAATGGCCTCGTCTGGACTCGCGACACACAAACCATGTATTACATCGACACCCCGCGACGCAATGTTCTGGCCTTCGATTTCGATGTCAATACCGGCACGATCACCAACGAACGAGTAGCCTTGAATACGTCCCCCTATTCCGGCAATCCCGATGGGATGACCATTGATGCAGATGATCGTCTCTGGATCGCTTTTTGCCATGGCTCTGCGGTGCGATGCTTTGACTCCCAGACATGGAAGATGGAGGCTGAGGTTCTCCTGCCCTGTGAAGAAGTAACCGCATGCGCCTTCGGTGGAGAAAATTTACAAGACCTTTTTATCAGTACGGGACAAAAGAAAAACGAAACCGCGCCGCTTGCCGGCAGACTATTCGTTACCCCATCAGGTGTAACCGGTGTGAAAAGCTTCACTTTTGCAGGTTGATTGATCGTAAAATTAAAACACACGGTCACAACTCTTCGCTCACAAACTATCAGATAATGGTAGTCTCAAATGATTATCATTTATATATTCATATCAAACTCACTCGCCTCCATGAAAAATTCATCTCATCCATTACTACTTTGTGCAGTCCTTGCTTTTTCAGTGCTTCCAGCCATCGCCGCAGATGTAGCGGGTGCCAAGGATCCATTGGGACTCAAGCGTTACGAAGGAACCAAAATTACTTACTACAATCAAAAAGCCTATGATGCCTATGAATTGCCGATTGGAAAAATGACCGAGATCAACTTTACCAGCCATAAGGGAGTTTTTGAAAAAAGCCTCAAACTCGAAGGAAAGGTCACCCGTGTCTCCTATGTCAGCGCTGACGCCAATCGCACATCACTGGAAGTATATCGGAACTACAAAACCGAACTCGCTGACAAGGGTTGGGAAATCCTCTGGGAGGGCAGTGAAAATGAATTGAGTCGTGGTGATGGGTCCAACTTTGCAAATCTCTACGCCGGCCGCCCCGGTCAGACTTTTGAATACAGCCATCTCGGTGGACATTTCATTGCCGCCAAAAAAGACAATGCCCACCTCGGCATCTACATTGTGAACTTCAAAGATGGCTATATCAGTGACCCCAAACTCGCTCCAACGAAAGGCGCTCCCATTGTCGCGATCGACATCGTTGAGTCGGCCGCCATGGACGAAAAAATGGTCGTAGTGAAAGCCGAAGAGATGGCTTCCAAGATCACGGAACAAGGCAGCATCAACCTCTACGGTTTCTACTTTGACTTCAACTCCGCTACGCTTAAGAGCGAGTCCGGTCCTTCTTTGGATGAAGTCGTGAAACTCCTCAACGTCGACCCTAAATTGCGCCTACTCGTCGTTGGTCACACGGACGCGGTTGGCGCCTTTGACTACAATATCGAACTGTCAAAGAAACGTGCTGCCTCCGTGGTGGCGGCTCTCACTGAGCGACTTCCTTCGGCTGCTCCCCGCTTAACCCCTTGCGGCGTAGGTTATCAGTGTCCCATTGCCAACAATAGCAGTGATGAGGGTCGGGCAAAAAATCGTCGAGTCGCCCTTGTCAAAGTCGATAAGTAAGGCAATGAATGCCGCGTGCGCTACCCGATAAGAGAGTGCCGCATAGATCAGTTTCGCTTGAACAAAAAATCGTCTCAACGCTAACAAACTACCAACTCCAATAATATCATGGGCTTAATGGATTACCTCAAAGGACAGTTCCTCGAAATTATCGAGTGGACAGATGACTCACGCGACACGCTTTCTTATCGTTTTGTCGATGAAGACAAAGAAATAAAAAACGGTGCGCAGCTTATTGTACGTGAATCACAGACTGTGCAGTTCGTTTATGTCGGCCAGTTCGGCGACACATTCGGCCCCGGTAAATACACGCTTACCACGGACAACATCCCCATTCTTTCCACTCTCAAGGGTTGGAAATATGGATTTAACTCGCCCTTCAAAGCGGATGTCTATTTCGTAAACACCCGTCTCTTCACCGGCAATAAATGGGGCACAAGCAACCCCATCATGATGCGTGACAAAGACTTCGGCATCGTGCGGGCACGCGCCTTCGGCACCTTTGATTTCCGTATCGTTGACACCAAGCTTTTCCTCAAGGAGGTCGCCGGATCAGACAATCATTTCCGTCTCGATGAATTTGCCGACACCATGCGCTCTCGCATTGTCAGCATTTTCAGCGATGCTTTGGCCTCTGCCAACGTGCCTGTGCTTGATCTTGCGACTCGCTACACGGAAATGGGAGAAGCTCTCCTACCGCTGATCAATCCTACGCTCACTGCAAAATACGGTATCGAGTTCCCAAGTTTCATTCTTGAAAACGTCAGCGTGCCGCCTGAAGTGGAAGCCGCTATCGACAAGCGCAGCAGCATGGGCGCGATTGGAAATCTCAACGATTATGTGAAATTTCAAATGGCCGAAGGTATGGCCAAAGGCGGTGGGGCCGGTGGACCTGCTGAAATGGCCATGGGTTTTGCGATGGCGCAGGAAATGATGAAAACCACTAATCTTTCACAAGGTGGTGCACCGCCGCCACTTCCCGGTGCTGCGCCCTCCGTGGATGTTCTCACCCCATCTCAGGTCGCACAAACACTTGGAGTCACTGAAGCCGATGTCATCGCCAGCATCGACGCTGGAGACCTCAAGGGTAAAAAAATAGGCAGCGCCTACCGCATCACCAAAGCTGCTCTTGATGAATTCCTCAGTCACTAATCAATGCCCTGTTGACGCTGAATGATGAATACTTGTTTCCTCATTCAGCGTTACGTGTTGTTATTATTGCATGTCTGAAATCACAGCCATCAACAAGTTCAACTGTCCAGCCTGTGGGGCGGAAGCGGTGTGGAACCCTGGTAAAAAGGCACTTGTCTGCCCTTACTGTGGAGCGGTTTCACCTGCTGAAATCAAGGCTGATGGCAGCTTGGTGATGGAGAATGATTTAATGCAGGCTCTCCAAGCATTGCCCCAAGAAGATCGAGGCTGGGCGGCGGAGCGCAAGACAGTGAAATGTCAGAGTTGCAATGCCATCTCGGTCTTTGATCAAAAACGTGTGGCCCAGCGCTGCGACTTCTGCGGCTCTCCCTCGCTCATCTCTGCCGATGATATCCAGGCCCCTATCAGGCCGATTGGACTGCTCCCATTTCAGGTCGCGGAGTCGGTCGTAAGGGAACAGATGCGTGACTGGTATGGCAGTCACTGGTTTGCCCCTAATAATCTTAAAGGCAAGGCGCTCACGGATACCCTTCATGGCATCTACCTTCCCTACTGGACTTTCGATGCCAATGTCGCAGCACAATGGGAAGCAGAAGCAGGTTACCACTACTATACTCGCAACTCCAAAGGAGAATCGGAACGTCATACTCGCTGGGAATACGCCAATGGTTCTTTGGAGCATTTTTTCGACGACTTATTAGTACCAGCCTCCGAGGGTGTTCATGTAAAATTACTCGGACAACTGGAACCCTTTCCCACGGTAGATAAGATCATGCCGTATGATCCAGGTTACCTTTCTGGCTGGGTCGTAGAACAATACCAAATAGACCTCCAAGCTGCAGCTCAGGCATCGCGAGAAAAAATGGACAGTGCAGTTGAAGCTTTGTGTGCCTCACAAGTCCCTGGTGATACGCAACGTAACTTGAATGTAAACTCGCAATATTCCGGACAGACTTTTAAGCACATCTTACTGCCCATATGGTTGCTCTCCTATAACTATGGCACCAAGACTTATCAGGTCACCGTCAATGGATGCACCGGAAAGATTGCGGGAGAATACCCCATCAGTTGGATTAAGGTGGCCATCGTCACCCTCATCGGCCTGATCATCCTGTTCATCATTATTGCCAGCCAAGGAAAGTAATCCTCAAGGTTTCGGTACTTCCACAGGCTTGATGCCCTCAGGCTCAAACTCGATAACCTTCTGATGCGTGGAGAGTGCCTTTTTAGCTTGGTCAAAAAACTCACTGAGGTCTTCTTTATTTTTATTGTCCTGATTAAGACCGCTTAGCTTCTCGATAGCCTTTTGAAAATCAAGATTCAATCCTGACATTTGCTTCTGAGCGGAAGCATAGGCTTCGGTAAATTTTGCGCTGGCATCCTGAAATCCACGACGCTCTCCTTCGGTGCGATAAAACTCACGTTCCTGCTCACGAAACT
>VFKY01000229.1 GCA_009885275.1 Verrucomicrobiota bacterium
GCGAGACACTGTTTAACTCGCCACACGACTCTCGGCAAGCAGGTGTGGCCGTGATTTATCAAGAGTTCAACCTTGTTCCCGGTCTCACGGCGGTTGAAAATATTTTTCTTGGTCAAGAGGATACGCGCGCAGGATTCATCGCACGGAAGCAGGAACGTTCGCGTGCCATGGAGTTATTCCAACGACTTGATGTAGTGATCGATCTCGACGCTCCCTGCCACCAGCTCACCACGGCGCAACAGCAACTCGTGGAAATCGCCAAGGCGCTCGCTTTCGATGCGCGAATTATTGTCATGGATGAACCGAGTGCGGCGCTTACTTCGCACGAAGTAGCGCGGCTATTTGACATCATTCGCGATCTTAAAAGTCACGGCATCGGCATTATCTATATCAGTCATCGACTCGATGAAATTTTCATCATCGCAGATCATGTCACGGTCCTGCGTGACGGGAGAAATGTCAGTGAACGACCCATTCAAAAAATCACCCGAAATGAGATGATCGAGCTGATGGTAGGACGTGAACTTAAAGACGAGTTTCCCGCAAGGTCCGTGACTATTGGCGCTCCTAGACTGGAAGTAAAAGGCTTGCGACGGGGGCAAGCGGTTCGCGACATCTCATTTTGTGTGCACCGTGGTGAGATCCTCGCACTCACTGGCTTGGTCGGCGCAGGTCGTACGGAAACGGTCCGGCTCATCTTTGGAGCCGATCCACGAGAAGCGGGTGAAATCCGACTTGATGGCAATGCTCTGAACATCAGATCGCCGCAGGATGCGATCTCAGCAGGGATCGGTCTTTTGACTGAGGATCGTAAACTTCAGGGGCTCGTGCTCAATCACTCGGTTCGTGAAAATTTTGGGCTGCCAAATCTAACGTGGCTTTCCAAAAATGGCTTCGTACAACTCCGGCGTGAGCGAGAGGACTTCGGTCGTTATGTCGAGTTATTAAAAATTAAAGTACCCAATCAGGAACAGCGAGCCGGCAATCTTTCCGGCGGCAATCAACAGAAAGTCGTGTTAGCAAAATGGCTGGCGCGAAATTGTGATGTCCTGATTTTTGATGAACCGACACGTGGGATTGATGTTGGTGCCAAGTATGAAATTTATCTGCTGATGAACGAACTCGTCGCTGCCGGAAAGGCCATCATCATGATCAGCTCCGAATTGCCCGAAGTGTTAGGAATGGCCGATCGCATTCTGGTGATGCACGAGGGGCGAGTCACCGGTGAGATTGCAAATGCACGTGGTGCGACTCAAGAACAAATCATGCAGCTTGCCGTTGCCTAAATTTATGAAGCTTACCCTCTCCCGATTTCTCACCGATTATGGCATGATCTTTGTGCTGCTTTTGCTATGTGCCTTTTTCAGTGTTGTCACATACAACGAACAATCGCCCACCGGCGAGGCGGCCGCGGATCAAGTTATCTCTTCCATCCAGAAGCAATGCGGGAAAACACCCCGAGTGCTTATCGTCACCAGTGACCAGTCCAACGATGCGGCCTTTGCCAGCAAACTCGAGCAAGATCTCATCGCATCAGGTGCGCAGGTGCTCGGTGTTGTTAAAGGTGGGCCCAAGGATGCGCGCGAATCCTTGCAAAAAATTGCGGCATCAGGCACCAAACTTGACGCTATCGCCTGCACTCAAGTCACGGGTGCTTGGCTCGTTTTTTCCGACTTGCAGGCGGACTTTCCAGCGCTCGGGGAGCCTCACGTGATCACACCGCGCAGCTATCGATGGCCAAACTTCTTAAAGTCGGAAAATCTTTTGAATATTGCCAACCAA
>VFKY01000318.1 GCA_009885275.1 Verrucomicrobiota bacterium
CCAAAGGCCTTGCTCGTGACCTTGATGCCTGGGGCCGCCTGCTGACGCTTCCACTCGTTCATCTCGACACGACGCAACACCCAGCGCACGATGGTTTCATCGTAGCCTTGGGCCACCATTTCAGCGACGGATTTCCCCTGCTCCACCATCAGTTCCAGAATGCCATCGAGCACTTCATACTCGGGCAGGGTGTCTTGATCTTTTTGATCGGGACGCAGTTCCGCACTCGGCGGCTTTTCAATGCTCGGCCAGGGAATGATTTCCTTCTCCCGATTGATCCAGCGTGAAACTTCGTAGACGCGTGTCTTCGGAAGATCGCAGATCACGGCAAGGCCGCCGCACATGTCGCCATAGATGGTGCAGTAGCCGACCGCCATTTCGCTTTTGTTGCCGGTGGTCAGAAGGAGATGACCAAACTTGTTCGACAGCGACATCAGGATGAGTCCACGAATGCGCGACTGCATGTTCTCCTCGGTGACATCCTCAGGCTTGCCGGCAAAGAGATCGCTCAATTGTGCCTTCACGCTCTCGAAGGCAGGCTGGATCGCCACGGTCTCATATTTGATGCCAAGATTGCGCGCCAGATCGCGCGCATCATCCTTGCTGCCATCTGAGGAGTAAACACTGGGCAAGGAAACTCCCAGTACATTCTCCGGTCCTAGCGCTTCAGCAGCAATGACAGCAACCAGAGCGGAATCGATACCGCCGCTCAAGCCCAGCACGCAGGATTTGAATCCGCATTTATGAACATAATCGCGAAGCCCCAGCACCAACGCTTGATAAAGCTCTTCCGATTCAGATTTCGAATTTCGAATTTCGAATTTCTCACTCTGCTCTGTATCAACAACGGCAAGATCATCCGCAAAAGCCTGAAGCTTGGCGCGCACCATACCATCGGCACCGATGACGAGCGATTGTCCATCAAAGACCAACTGATCGTTTCCGCCCACAGCGTTGCAATAAACAACAGGAACCTTGAACTCGGTTGCCAGTTTGGTCAGCATTTGCTCCCTGATTTGCGGTTTTCCAACGCAATAAGGTGAGGCGCTAAGATTGAGTAAAATGTCGATCCCTTGTCGTGCCAGTTCTCTCGGTGGATTCACGTCATAAAGTGCATGAGATAAATAATCTTCATGCCAGATATCTTCACAGATCGTGATGCCGAGACGGGTGCCGTTGACCAATACCGGTGCTATCTGAGCTGACGGTTGAAAGTAGCGATCTTCATCGAAGACGTCGTAAGTGGGCAAAAGGGTCTTGTGAACGATGTGCTGCACCGCGCCATGTTGCAGTACCGCCGCTGCATTGTGAAATGGGTTACCCTGACCTCGATGAATATCCACAAAGCCCACCACCAGAGGCACCTCACCAATTTCGACGGCGATTTCATGGAGCACTTCAATATTGCGCGGGACAAAGCTTGAGCGGTGGACAAGATCGCGAGGGGGATATCCGGTAATGGCAAGCTCGGGCGTCAACACCAGTTCCGCCCCCTGCTCCACCGATTTACGATAAGCCCCAAGGATCGAGGCCTTGTTGGCTTCAAAGTCACCGACGATGGTGTTGATTTGTGCGATACCGATTTTCATGTGCTTCCAATTACCAATAGCCCCATTGCCGAGTAAGGATGACATACACCCCCAGAAGCAAGTTCGCCACTGCGTGCATGAGAATACAGGCAGAAAGGCTTTTCGTCCGCACTGCGAGAAAGTAAACGAGCGCTCCCCAAACAAAAGCTACGAGCCAGTCTGTGGGATTATGCGCCAGCATGACACAAACGGTGACAATACCGAAAGCCCGCCAGTCATGTTTTCCAAAAGGCACCTGACGAAAATCCGCGCCGTCGGCAATGACATAGCGCATGAGAAATCCGCGCCATAATAATTCCTCGGCAAAGGATACAATGATGACCATACGGATGAATCTCATACCGAGCGACCCCACATAAAGAGCGGTGTGGTCGGCATAAAAACTGGGATCAAAGCCATCCTCTCTTGAGGTAAATCCCAACCATTTTAGCCATGATGGCACAGACAAACCAGAAGCGACGAGTTTCTCATATCCCCATGCCGGCAGACACCAAACAACGGTACCGATCACTGCGAGAATGATAGCGAGCCCAAAGCCTTGGTAAGGCTTTAAGACATAATGCTTTCTGTAAAACCAGAGTAACGCACCAACCGCTATCGTTTGCACCGGATAAACCCAGTGCTCAGGCGCAAACCTCCACCATGGAAGCTCCGGATTCTTCACACCAATAAGCACCGGCACCAAGTTAAACAACATCAACACCGTCAGTGGCAGCACGTGTGCCCATGCAGAAGAACGACGGAGGGTGTCAGAGAAATTCATGCAGATCAATCGTGCCCCACACCTAATCTAAAATCAGGCGCTGTATTTTTTTACAAAAATTTCCATGGCATCCATGGCTTTCACGAGAAGCTCGGGTGCCGTGGCATAGCAGCAACGCACACAAGTGTTTCCACTAGGACCAAAGGCATCACCAGGAACTACCGCGACACAGTGTTCCTCAAGTAACTTGAGCGCGAACTCTCGGCCCGTCATCCTCGTGGCACTGACATCGGGGAACACGTAGAAAGCACCGCCGGGATTGAAGCACTGAAGCCCCATTTCGTTCAGACGTTTCACGACAAAGTTCCGCCGCTCTTCATAGCTCTGACGCATCGGTTCATAGGCTTCCTCACCAAGATGCAAGGCTTCAATCGCCGCCATCTGACTCATGATCGGAGCACAGAGCATGGAGTACTGATGAATCTTCATCATCGCCGCAATCAAAAGCGGTGGAGCACAAGCATACCCAAGGCGCCATCCCGTCATCGCAAAGGCTTTAGAAAATCCATGCAGCAACACCGTGCGCTCTCTCATGCCGGGATATTCTACGATGCACTTGTGTTGACGTCCGTCGTAGAGAAGTTCGCTGTATATTTCATCCGTGAAGCAGAGCAGATCATGCTTCACACAAAGAGCGGCAATTTTCTCAAGCTCCTCCGTCGGTTCGATAGCACCCGTAGGATTTGTCGGAAAGTTCAAAACCAAAACTTTAGATTTTGGAGTGATCGCTTTCTCAACATCGGAGGCGCGAAGTGCAAAGTTGTCTTCCAAACGTGTATTTACCGGAACGGGGACACCATAGGCCAGAGTAATGCTGGGGCCGTATGAAACGTAGCAAGGTTGATGAAATATCACTTCATCACCAGGATTCAAAACCGCACGAAAAGCAAGATCAAGCCCCTCACTGACGCCTACCGTTACCAGAATTTCAGTCTTGGGATCGTAGGTTGTGAAAAAATGTTTTTCCACATATCCGCTGATTCCGATGCGCAACGATTCCAAACCGAGGTTGGAAGTGTAACTCGTCTGACCTTTTTCAAGCGAGCGAATGGCAGCTTCTCGAATAGGCCATGGCGTCGGCTTATCAGGCTCACCAACGCCAAGAGAAATAACGTCACTACGACCGATGACTAGCTCAAAAAAATCCCGAATGCCGGAACGCGGAACGCCGGCAAGTTGCGTGGAAAGTTTTTCCTCCAGATTCATTTTCTTTGGAAGACTCATGGCGAAACAGGCAGCATACCCTCGCTTGGAGCTGAGTTAATAATGAATCCATCGTGCTTATACGTGCGCAACTGAAAGTGCGTGGCGGTGGAAAGAACCACATCGAGGGTGCTTAGCTTCTCGGCGACAAAACGGGCGACATCATAAAGATCCTTACCTTCCACAACAACAGCAAGATCATAGGAACCGCTCATGAGATAACAACCGCGCACTTGTTCGTATTGAGAGACGCGACGGGCAAAGCGATCAAAGCCACCACCACTCTCTGGTGTGATTCGCACCTCAATAAATGCGGTTACTCCAGAGGTGCCAATTTTTTCGCGATCAGTAACCGCGTGATAACCAAGAATAACTCCCTCTTTCTCCATCTCGGCGATACGTTTGGCGACATCCTCTTCAGATGAGCCAATACGCATCGCTATATCGCCCGCGCTCAGACGTGCATTCTCCCGCAATAATTCCAGTATACGTTCCATGGTGGCCGCGATGCTAATGCACCTTGGCCAAGACGCCAACAGATTTAGAGGCCGGTTTACTTGTCACCAAAACTGATACCCACCGCACGAGCGGCATTAACGACTTCACTATCAGGTTGAACGAGACGAAGTTGATTCACTGCTTCCTCGATGGAAACGTCACCGACATGGTAACTCTGATAGCTGACCATGCGGCCAAATTTTTTGTCCTTGATAAGGCCGACAGCTTTGACTCCGAATCGGGTTCCAAGAATACGATCCAAAGATGTAGGAGAGCCACCACGTTGAAGGTGACCTAGACGAACATCACGCGTTTCGTGACCGGTCATTTGCTCCACCTCACGGGCAACATATTCACCTATACCACCGAGCTTCACCTGACGATGTTCAGCATCCATTTGAGCACGTGTCATGAGGGATCCGTCTTCCAACTGAGCGCCTTCAGCAACCACCACAAGTACGGAGCGATGCCCTGTAGCGTAGAGATGATTCACCTGGTTGGCCACATTCTGCATACTGAACTTGATCTCTGGTAGCAACACAATATCTGCACCGCCACCGATACCGCCATACAGCGCGATCCAACCGGCATGACGTCCCATAACTTCCACCACCATGACACGCTGATGACTATCAGCAGTCGTGTGAAGGCGATCAAGGGCATCTACCACAGTGGCCACCGCAGAGTCGAATCCAAAGGTCATGGCAGTGGCTTGCAAATCATTGTCAATCGTCTTGGGCACGCCCACCGCTGGAATACCTTCGCGACAAAGCTGTAATGCGGTAGTCAATGAACCGTCTCCACCGACGATGATGAGAGCATCGACACCAAGATATTTAATAGTGACCTTGGTCTGATCAATAATGTCCTGAGGTACAAGCGCGAGATTGTCTACTCCAATTTTGGCAGCAAAATTTCCCTTGTTGGTGGTGCCAAGGATAGTTCCACCAAGCTTGAGAATGCCTACGGTGCGCTCTGGATCAAGCTTGATATGGCCCGGTCCATTGGGGAGTAACCCTTCGAACCCATCGCGAAAGCCAAGGACTTCCCATCCGAGTTCGGATGCAGCACCTACTACGCCATGAATGACCGCGTTAAGTCCTGGACAATCGCCGCCGCTATTTAAAATTCCGATACGCATACTTATGTTTTCTTAGTGTGTTGTTGTTGAGTGAAGGGAGAATTAAAATCCTGCGAGAAGCTCTCTTGCGTCTGTTACAGGTCGTCCGACTTTGAGCCATTGATCATAGGTGTTCCAGCCCTGTTGAAGCAAGTTTCGTGCCTCTGAGAAAGGATCTGATGATCCAAGAACTACGATGAGCATGCGATGTCGGAACACTGCTTCCTGTCCATCAGACTGTTTCAAGGGTGTCCCTGGCCTCTCCTCTGTAATAATAACGCAACCTCCTGAGCGCGGGGAATTACCCGTTTTCATGCCATCGATAGTACCAACGCCCAATAAGGTATTCGTGTTATTTAGAGAGACTGTATAAGGCTGTCCGGAACGCAGCACCCTGATGACTCGGGATTTTTGATTGGTGTAAAACCGGAAAGGTGCCCGAGACAACGCATACATACTCAAACGAGCCATGTCAGCGGCCGTGGAATAGGGCATGGTGCGACTATTCTCAAGACCGTGCGGATTCGTAAACCGCGTGTGACGCATGTCTTCACGGGCTGCAAGCTTATTCATTTCGCTGACGAACATGGTGATAGGATCGCCCGATTTCCCTCGGCGCGACAGTATATCCTGTCCAATAAAGGCAGCCAGCGCAGTGGAGGCCACGTTATCAGAAGTCATCATCGAGGCGTATATTAAATCTCGTAATGTTACCTGATCACCCGGCATCAATCCAATGGCGTTGATGCCTGCGATTTGTAAAACACTTGGTGAAATACTGGCCAGAGTATTGAGGGACACTCCCGTGGCTTCTGACCAATCAAGTGCAACGAGAGCCGTAGCGACCTTGGTAAGCCCACCCACTGACCGTTTCACATTGCCACCGCTCTCTAGATGAATTTTCTTATTATAAACATCCACCGCAAGGACGCTGGTCTGTCCTGACAAGTTGCCAACAGACATCATTCCACTGAAGATTGCTATTAAGATCACAAAACGACACTGCTGGAAAGAGGGAGAGACTGAAGACACTGGTGACATGGAGGGCGGTATTCTAGCGGACAAGGATTAAGGTGCAAGAGTTCTATATTCATAATCTTCTATGGCGCTTTAGTCTTTGATTCTTTGCTGATCTTCCGTACTCCTGTCCCTCATGATGATTGCACAGGAAAACTCCGTCACTTTAATCCGTCGTTATTACGAAACCTTTAACGCAGGCAATCGCGCGGCCTTTCTCGCAATGTTGGATGAACAGGTGCAACACGACATTAATCAAGCCGGCACCGAAGTTGGATTGGTTGCTTTTCAAGCTTTTCTCCTACGCATGGATCGCTGTTATCTTGAGCAAGTGGAGGAATTACAAGTCTTTGCGAACGAAGAAGGCACTCGCGCTGCCGCAGAGTTCTATATCAACGGGACTTACGTCGTAACAGACGATGGACTTCCTCCTGCCACGGGCCAGAAGTACCGACTCCGTGTCGGAGCATTCTTCCATATTCAGCAAGGAAAAATCAGTCGCGTGACGAATTACTACAATCTTGAGGAATGGTTACGGTTGATCGAGGGCTGATAATCAACAACAACCAACCCAACATCAAGAAGCCACCTCCAATCGGTGTGATGGCTCCAAGCCATTTACTGTCCGTCAAACAGAGCGCATAAAGACTGCCGCTAAAAATAACGATCCCCGAAATAAAACAGCGGAAAGTCCATCGTCCCTGAGTAGGCAATGGAAAGGCGTAAGCAAGTATGAGTAAAACAATAGAGTGCGCCATGAGATAATTGCTGGCCGTCTTCCAAACATCAAGGCGATAAGCCACGACATCCGGGGTCAAGGTGGCGGCCCATGTTGTCTTTAAGCCATGAGCCCCCATAGCACCGAGAGCTACGGCGAGAAAACCAAAAATTGCGGCATTTCGTAATTTATCAGGGTCGGCTTTCATACTCGCTAGGTTTAGGACTGTTGCATGCGCTTCATCGCCAACTGTGCAGCGGTCGCTCCCATTCGCATAGCAGAATGCATATTGGGATATTTAAAGCCCCCTTGGCGTCCGGTGGACTGGAGATTAGACACACGCTTCACCCACTGGATCACCTTGTCGTAATGCGGTTCAAACCCAAGCGAAAAAACAGGATACCCAGTCTCGCTGTGCAGAAGATTAACTTCGATAATTTCTTCCTTTTTACAGATACCCTCTATCTCAAGGTCATCGAATATTCGTTGTTTGGCATCTTCCGTACCCTGCCATTTTTCATCACCAATCTCACATGTTGTCTCAACAATGAGCACAGTGTGACCTTCCGGTTTCACAACAAGCCCAGCATTCTTTGGTTCGCCAACGCGATGAAACATACGATCACGGTAATAAATGTAGAGGCCATCGATGCATTTCTCCTTTTTCACTAGCAACCCATAAATAGCTATCGGCTTGAAGCGAAGTTCTTGTGAGGCTTTTAAAACATCTGGCGATGGCGATGGGTCAGCCTTTTGAACCAGCCAAGGCAGTGGGATAGTGGAGATACACTCATCACAAACAATCTTATGCTCGACATCGTCTTTGAGATAATGCACGGCAGTGATTCGATTCTCCGCATTAATGGCAACACGGCAAACTTCGGCATCGAGAATCACTTTGCCGCCGTTTTCAACAATGCTTTTAGCGAGCACACGAGGCATAGACTCAGCTCCAGTGCGGGAATAATGCAGCGTCTCATCATGCAAAGCGCTATCGACAGCTTTGACCCTCTTGTCTTTAACTCCAAATTTTGCTAACGCTTTCTTGATAACATCCACAGCGCTCAGTCGTGGCATTTTGGTAGTGATGAATGTCGCACTCAACTCACGAGGATGTATCCCCCAATAGCGATGAGTAAACTCCTTAAAAAA